>JBDGXT010000269.1:0-2894 GCA_039584455.1 Gemmatimonadota bacterium | reverse complement strand
CAAGTACCGGGGCTTCTGGATTGCGTTCGGGGCGGGTGGCGGTTGGGAGTCGTGGCAGTGGGACTTCGGCACGATGGGGCGCGGTTACTCGGTGTACCTGCGGATGGGTGGTACCGTGAGCCAGCACGTGCTGTTCGGCGGCGAGGTCTTGGGGTGGTTCAACGAGAACGGGGGGAATCACGAGCGCCTCAACGTCACCGCCACGGCACTGCTCTATCCGTTCGCCAGCGGCCCCTGGTTCCTGAAGGGGGGGTGGGGGGTCGCCCAGGCCGGGTTGGAGGACCGCCAGGGCGTGGGCATCACCCTGGGTTCGGGGTTCGACTTCAGGCTCGGCGGCAACTTCTACGTCACACCCAACGTGGATCTGCTGGTGCAGTTCCTGCAGCACGAAACCAATGCGTCGCTGCTGTTCACGATGGGCGCGACCTGGCACTGACCGAGGGGCGCGCTGTGTCGAGGAGACGTGAGGCGGGCGACCGTCTCGCGTCTTGTCGTATGGCGTCGTAGGGCAGGGTAGAGGGGATTACAGGTACGGCGCCGCGAGCCTGGCGACCCCGTCCCGCAGCTTCACCGGCAGGCTGCGTGCGTTCACCTCGGCGGCGGTGACCTCCCGTGCCCGCTCCAGCTTGCGTTCGATGAGGGCGTTGAACTTGGCCGCGAGCGCGGCATCGTAGCACTCCACCCCGAACTCGAAGTTGAGCCTCAGGCTGCGGGCATCCCAGTTGCTCGAGCCGAATAGCGCCCAGCCGTCGTCAACCACCATGAGCTTGGAGTGATCGAACGGCGGCGGCGTGTAGAACACGCGGCACCCGCGTGCCAGTACCTGCCAGAGCTGCGCCGTCGACGCCCACTGCACCAGGGCGAGATTGCTCTCTTCAGGCAGCAGAATCTCGACCGTCACGCCCCGCAGTGCTGTGACATCCAGCGCCGAGATGAGTCCTTGGTCCGGAATGAAGTACGGCGTCACGATGCGTACCGACTTCTGCGCGCACGCCAGGGCGCCGAGGAACACGAAGCGCGCCTTCTCGAAGTCCTCGTCGGGGCCGTCGTTGATGCCCCGCGCGACCACGCTGCCCGCCACGTCGAGCGGGGGATACCAGGTGACGTCGTCCAGCAGCTCCCCCGTTGTGAACAGCCAATCGTCGGCGAACGTGCGCATGAGCTGCGCAACCACCGGCCCCTCAAGCCGGAAGTGCAGGTCCTCGACGGGGTGGCGCGGGTGGGCCCCCAGCACGTGGCCCTGGCGGATGTTCATTCCGCCCGTGAAACCGAACCGTCCATCCGCGACCAGCAGCTTGCGGTGGTTGCGTAGGTTGAGGTACGGCATGCGCCAGGGCCACAGGGTCCGTCCGAATAGTGCGACTCTGATCCCGCGCTGTTTGAGCGAATACCAGATGGGCGGCCATGAGTACCGGGCGCCCACCGTGTCGACGAGGACCCGAACCTCTACGCCGCGCTTCAACGCCCGCTCAAGCGCCTGCTGGAATTCCCGGCCAACCTCGTCGTTGTCGAAGATGTACGTGCTGAGCGCCACGGTGAGCTCGGCGTTCTCGATGGCGGCCAGCATCTCGGGATAGGCCTCGTCCCCGTTCACCAGGGGCGTCACGGCGTTGCCCGGTTTGATGCGCCGTGACGAGATCCGGTCGACCAGCTCGGCGAGCGGGTGCAGGTGCTGCACCTCGGGCGGCAGCAGCTCGGGTCGAGGCACCACGGGGGGAAGCGCCGTCTCGCCGGTGATGACCATCCGCGCGGTGCGCTGGGTGACCGCCTGGCGGCGGATGCGGTTGATTCCCAGCAGTACGTAGAGCACCGAGCCGGCGATGGGCGCGAGCCAGATGAGCCCCACCCACGCCGTGGCGGCGCGCGAGTCGCGCTTGTAGAGCACCACGTGGCTCGATGCGATGACCGAGAGCAGGAAGGTCAGCGCGACGGCCACGGAGCCCATGGACTGGATCAGGTTCACGATGGGTTCCACGGTGAGACAAAGATAGATGATTCCACGGCGCGTAATCCCTTGACCTGGTTACGGAACCGGGCGCCGTCCGCTCTGGCCTGGGAGAGGCAATCAGCCTAGCTTTGTAGGTCGATCCCGATCAAAGGACTCCCGTAACTTGAGCGCCCTCCCGGACCGCTTACAAGCTGCCGTTGGTGACACCTACCGCATTGAGCGCGAGCTCGGTGGGGGGGGGATGAGCCGTGTCTTCCTGGCGGAGGAGACCCGGCTCGGCCGCCAGGTGGTCATCAAGGTGCTCCCGCCCGAGATGGGGGCGGGGGTCAACGTGGAGCGGTTCGAGCGCGAGATCCAGCTCGCCGCCAAGCTGCAGCACCCCCACGTCGTTCCGCTGCTCACGGCGGGCTCGCACGACGACCTCCTCTACTACGTCATGCCCTTCATCGAGGGCGAGTCGCTCAGGGCGAAGCTGGCCCGCGAGGGTGAGCTCCCGGTGCGTGAGGCGGTGGCGATTCTCAAGGAAGTCTTGGACGCCCTGGCCTACGCCCACCAGCAGGGCGTGGTGCACCGCGACATCAAGCCCGACAACGTGCTGCTCTCGGGCAAGCACGCGGTGGTGACCGACTTTGGGGTGGCCAAGGCGGTGAGCGCGTCCACCGGTGAGTCCTCCCTGACGTCGCTCGGTGTCGCGCTGGGCACGCCGGCCTACATGTCGCCGGAGCAGGCCGCCGCCAACCCCAACGTGGATCACCGGGCCGACATCTACGCTGTGGGCGCGCTGGCCTACGAGATGCTGTGCGGCCAGCCGCCGTTCGCTGGACCCAACCCGCAGGCGATCCTGGCGGCGCACGTGATGGACCAGCCGGAGCCGACGACCAGCCAGCGCGCGACGGTGCCCGCCGCGCTGAACGAGATGGTGATGCGCTGCCTGGCGAAGCTGCCG
>JBDGXT010000268.1:0-2904 GCA_039584455.1 Gemmatimonadota bacterium | reverse complement strand
CACCAGCCCCGAGTCGGTGGCCACCGCGGCGACGTCTCCCCACTGTGACACGGCGACCGTCCCCGCCGGCAGGCGCTGTGACACCGGCGCCTGTCCGTCCGCCAACAGCTGCAGCGAACGTCCCTCCTCATCGGCCACCAGGCCGACCAGGCGGTTGCGGACTGCGCCCCAGATGGTGCTCGGGAGCCCCTCGAACTGTGTCGACCAGTCGTTCGCCGATCGCTGCCGGATCGTGGCGACCGAGCTGTCCGCGCGCACGACATAGGGCGTGCCCGTGGGGCCGATCGTCGCCAAGGCCACGCTGGTGTCCACCACGCGGGCGCGGCCGCTCGTGAGATCGAGGGCCACGAGCTCCGCCGCGTTCGTGAGCGTGAACGCCAGATCGTCGTCGCTCGCGAATCCCACGGTGTGCGCCACGGGGTTGTCCTCGGCCTCGAAGCGCCACGCCACCTGGTCGAGGTCGGGAAGGCGGTACAGCGTTGCCGTGCGGCCGCGCTCCCCGCTCGGGAAGCGGAACACGACCGAGGCCGTGACCCCGGGGCCGCGCGGTGTCTGTGCCAGCGCCTCGCGCAGCGACGAGTCGCTCTGGTCGGAGGTGCAGGCGATCAGGGTCGCGAGCGTGGCGAGGAGAACGCTACGGAGGGGCACAGCGCAAGCTAGGGGGCGACGTGCGCGGAGGGCAATAGGCCGATCACGCGTCACTCTTCCCGCGTGCCTTTTCCCGTTGCTTCGCTCCGGGTGAGAGCTCGGCCATGTCCACCACCTCCGCGTCCCCCCACAGCCGCTCCAGTTGGTAGTACTGCCGCAGGGTGGGGTGAAACAGGTGGACCACGACGTCCACGAAGTCGAGCAGGGCCCACCGGCCCGCCGCCACGCCCTCGACGTGGTGCGGTCGCTGGCCCGCGCGCTTGAGCGCTTCCTGCACGCGCTCGGCCAACGTGCGCACATGGACGTCCGACGTGCCCGATGCAATCACGAAGTAGTCGGCCGCGTCGCTGATCGGGCGCAGGTCGAGCACGACGACGTCGGTCGCCTTGTACTCATACAGCGCTTCGACGGCGAGGCGCATGTCGCGCGGGGCGTCGCTCTCTACGCTTGCGGGCCGGGGTTTGCTGGGAATGGCTCTGCGGTGTCGGAGGGTGCGGCGTCTTCGACCTGCCAGAAGATGCCCCAGGCGCCGAGGCCGACGTGCACTCCCAGGGCGGCGGTCACGTCGCTCACGTACGTGTCGCGCGGCTGGTAGCGGCTCACGACCTCCTGGTGGATCTGCTCGGCGATCTCGGGGACACCGGCGTGGGCCACGGCGATGCGCAAGGACTCGGGGCGCGGAGTGAGACGCCGAGTGAGGTGCCGCAGCACGCGCGGGATCAGGGCGTCGCGACCGCGTACGCGGTCGAGCGGCACGACGCGGCCGTCGAGGCCGACCTCGAGGATCGGCTTGATGTCGAGTAACCCCCCGAGCCAGGCACGCCCGCGGCTCACGCGCCCCGAGCGGAGCAGGTTGTCGAACACGTCCACCGTGAAGAATGCGCCGGACTGATTGCGAATGCGCTCCAGCTCCCGCACGATCGCCGGGATCTCCCACCCCGCCTCGGCCAGTTCGGTGGCGCGCAGCGCCAGCATCCCCAACCCGAACGACGCCGTGCGCGAGTCGAACAGCGTGATGCGATCGCTGCTGTCGCGTGCCTTGGCCGCCGCCCGGGCCGAGGCGAGCGTGCCCGACAGCGAGCCGGCGAGGAACACGCCGAGCACCTGGTCGGCGCTCGAGAGCGCGTCCTCGTAGGCGCGTACGAAGGCACCGGGTGTCGGCTGCGACGTCGTGAAGATCTCGCCGTCGCGCATCCGGTCGTACAGCTTGGCTCCGCCGATCTCGAGCCGGTCGAGGTACGTGGTGTCTCCCTGGATCACCTGGAGTGGGACGACCACCATCCCATGCCGGTCTACCATCTCGTCGGGCAGGTCGCACGACGAATCCAGCACGATGCCGATCTTGCGGTGCGCCTCGTGCAACGCGCGGTGCTGTTCCCGCATGTCGTCGGCCTTGGTGGACTCGATGGTTCCCCAGGTCTCAGCGAGCGCGAACACCTCGTCCGGCGTGTCCGTGTGCACGTGGACCTTGAGCAAGTCGTCCGTAGCCAGGACCACGATGGACCCGCCGAGCGTACGCAGCGTCTTGCGCAGCTCCATGCTGGGCGGAAAGCCGCTGCCGCGCACCAGGACCTCGGTGCAGTAGCCGTAGTCCTGCTCGGTCGCGACCTCGGCAATGGCTGCCGCGTCGGGCACCGTGTACTGCACCGGCTCCGCCGCCGGCAGGATGGGATCACCCTCGATCAGCCGCATCACGCCCTCGAGCACGCGGACGAAGGCCTTGGCGCCGGCATCCACCACGCCGGCCTCCCGCAGCACCTCGAGCAGCTCGGGTGTGCGGCGCAGCGAGTCCTCCGCCTGCCGCATGACGTGCACCATCATCTCCTGCAGGTTGTGGCTGTGTCCCGCGGCCCATTCCGCCGCCTCAGCCGCGTCCCGGGAGACCGTCAGGATGGTGCCCTCCACGGGCTCGTCGAGGGAGTGGTACAGATGGTTGGCGCCCTCACGAATGGCGAGGGCGACGTCACGTGCCGAGGCGACCTCGAGATCACCAAGCGACTCGCGGAAGCCCAGGAGAAAGTGGGAGAGCAGCATGCCGGAGTTGCCGCGCGCACCGAAAACGCAGGAGTCCGCCATGGCGCGCGTGACTGCCGGCAGCGTGGCCCGCCGGTGCAGTGCGCGCACCCCCTCGGCGGCCGCGCGCAGGGTCATGGCGAAGTTGGTGCCCGTGTCCCCGTCGGGGACCGGGAAGACATTGATGCGGTTGAGCTCTTCGCGGCCGGCGTCGACCCAATCGGCGGCAGCCAGGACCGACCG
>JBDGXT010000267.1:0-2915 GCA_039584455.1 Gemmatimonadota bacterium | reverse complement strand
AGGTTGATCAGGACCTCCTTCACCTCATCGGCGCGGACGAGCGCCTCCACCGGTCCCGCAGCCTCGACGCGCACCTCTGCACCGCCACTCCCCAGGGAGTACAGCGCCGCGGCGTCCCGGGCGATGGCGGTCAGATCACTGGCCACCAGGGGGGCTGCCTCCGCCGGCGGCGCTCCGAAGCGCGAGAACGCGCGCGCGATGGCGTCCAGCCGCTCGATCTCGGCCAGGATCTGCTTGGCGGTCTGCTCCAACGTGGCGTCGAAGTCGCCCCGCCCCTGGCGCCGCGCCCGCTGCAGGTGCTGCACGCCCAGCCGAATCGGCGTGAGCGGGTTCTTGATCTCGTGGGCGATCTGTCGTGCCAGCTCGCCCCAGGCCAACACCCGCACCGCACGCGCCATCTCGGTGGTGTCGTCCAGCGCCACGACGCAGCCTCTGGGATCAGTCTGCAGCGCCGCCACCTGCGCGCGGATGCGGCGCGCGCCGATCGTGAACTCGCGCTCGTCGATGTCCCCCTCCGAGCGCATGAAGTCGATCACCCACTCCCACACCGGGAGCCACGCGGGGTCCGTGGCCGCGGCGATCGGCGTGCCGTGCTCGAGCTCCACCTCGAGCAGCTCGCCGGCGCGCGGGTTGGCGATCGTGACCTGCATGCTGCGATCGAGCGCGACGACGCCCGTTGCCACGTTACGCAGCACGGTGGCGGTGCGTCGGCGCGCGCCCTCGAGGGCATGCTGGCTCGCATCCACGTCCTCTGCCATGCGCACGAACGCGTCCATCACCGGCTCGAACTCCCTGGGCACGTCCGGCCCGAACGGCGGGAGCTGATCCCGCTGTCCCACGGCCACGGCGGCGGCGCGCAGCGACTGCACCGGACGCGCCAGCGAGTGGGCGGCGAGCGCGGCCAGTGCTGCCGCACCAGCTACCCCGAGAATCGTGACCAGCAGCAATCCGTACGCGAGGTCCTCCCGCTCTCGCAGGATGTCGCTCACGTCCACCAGACGCGGGGCGGCGAGCACGGGGAATGCGTCTCCGGTTCCCGGGAGACGGCGGTAGCCGACACGGGTGAGCTGGCCGCCGATCACCGCGTCGGCCGTCATCTCCAGCTCGTCGCGCAGCGCGAGCCCGGTGTGCACGTCGGGCGGGAGGTAGACCCCCAGAAGACCCAGCTCGGCCAGCACGGCGGTGCTGGCCGCTTCGAGCACTCCGCTCTCATACCACACGAGGTCGGCACTCAACCGCTCCGAGAGGTCCTGCAGTTGGCGAGGCACGTCCCCCTCCACCATCGGGCCGAACTGCCGCGCCGTCCCCACGGCGTCGCTCAACGTCTGCTGGATGAGGAGGTCCCGGCTGCGCGTCGCCTCCGCCCGCAGCCGTCCGATCGACCAGGAGGCGAAGACCAACGTCGGGATCACGAAGAACGCGGCCAGCGCCACCGTCAGCCGCAGGCGGTACGACCGCAAGCCCAGGGCATCACGCAGCGCGTGCGGCACCGTCAGCGTGCCACCCACCGTCTCGCCCGCGAGTCCAAGTAAGAGCAGGATCGCCACGTCGAGCAGCACCAGGAGCATGCCCCGGACCACCAGTTGGGAGAGGTCACGCAGCGACACCACGGCGTGCAGATGGCGCTCCCCCGACGGTGGCCGAAGCACCTGGGTCGCCCGCACCGTCCACGCAACGCGACGCCACACCATGCGGTCCTCCGCGGGAACGTCGCCAGCCACGACCGGCTCGCCCAGCGACAGCTGGTACGGCGCGAGCAGCCTCCGTTCCCCACGCAGGAAGCGTCCCACCAAGACCGGCTCGATGAGCCGGGACCGGGGCGCCACCCCCACCGTCACCACCGTGCCGTCCCCGAACGGGACGGCCGTCACGTAATGCATGCCGGGCTCCCGCTCGACCGCCCGAAGCACCGACTCCCCACGGCTGCGTGCCTCCTGCGCCAGCTCCTGGAGCAGCACGGGGGGGAGGTTCAGCTCGGCCAGCTCCAGGGCCGCCACCCGCTCCCCGCCGGACCCCCAGGTGGCCAGCACCGCGGGATAGTCGTCCTGGCTGAGAGGAGAGCGGCGCCAACTGGCGTAGAGGGCCGCGGCCGAGGTGGGAGGCGCCTGCTGCAACAGGCTCGCGCCGAAGCGGTCCACATACCCGAGGGCGACCGGATCGCCGCCGCGCAGGCGCTCGGCATCGCGCTCGGCGAGCAGCAGCCGGCCATGTAGCGAGGCGCCCCACGTGAGCAGGGCCGCCGCGAAACCGGCGACCATCGTGAGCGTCACCAGCCGGCGTGGCCGCGACGCCGGCTGGATGGCCAACACGAGCGACGGCACCCACAGCAGCCCGTACCAGAAGGGCCAGTCGCCGCTCGGTTGCCAAGCAACGAGACCCACCACCGCGAGAGCGGCCGCCCACGCCACCGCCCCCCACGCCGTCCAGCCGCGTCTCCGCGCACCATCACCCGAACCGAGGAGCAGCGCCGCGGCGAGTCCCAGCGCCACGCCCACGATCGCGAGCGACACCTGCCAGGAGAGCCACAGCCGCACACCCACGCCCGTCGCCGGCGGCGTGATCCCCCGCGCCAGTGTCCACAGGAAATAGGGCGCGGCCAGCAGCAACAGACCGGCGAGCACGGTCCCGACTTTGGTGCGCCTCGGATGGCGTCTCGCCCCGTGCCCGAGGGCGACGACCGCCAGCGCCGCCGCCAGCAACAGTGCGCCGGCCGAGGCCGAGAGAGGACCCAACCAGCGATGGAAGTAGATCGCAGAGTTGAACAGCGGGTCCAGGCCCACGTGCTGGCCGGCAGGGGTGAAGATGAGCGCCACCGCGAAGCCAACCACACCGACCCAGCGCGCCGTCGCGCCACCGGCCAGCGCCAGCAGCGCAAGCGTCGCCAGCGTCAGGAGCGTGCCCCAACGCGCTCCCCC
>JBDGXT010000266.1:0-3097 GCA_039584455.1 Gemmatimonadota bacterium | reverse complement strand
TCCAGCGCAGTCGCGCCGAGCGCGGGAACGGCCCGCTCCTCCAGCAGATCGAGCGCCGGCACCAGCCCCGCTCCCGCCGAGCCGAGCCGCGCGGCCAGCGCTCCCTGCCGCGCCGGATCGAGCTGCAGCCGTTGCCGGCGCCGCTTCGGCATGCGCACGGCCTGCGCTTCCGCATCGAGCGTTACGGCTGCCTGCCGCTCCTCCCTGGAAGCCAGGCGACGCGCCTCTCCGGCGGCCTCGAACAAACGCGTGGTGAGGCGGTAGCGGATCGCGTCGAGCTCGAGCCCGCCGGGATCGCGCCCGGTGCCGGTCACGATCTTCCCGAGCGACGGCCCGAGCTCGGGAATCCTGAGGGGCAGGAGCAACTTGGGACTCGTCATGCGTAGATCGCGTCTATCACCGGGGCCGGGTCGGAGAAGTCGTCAAACACCGCGTAGGCGTCGTGCGCCTCGAGCTCTTCACGGGAGTGCCAGCCGGTGGTGACCCCGATGGCCCGTGCGCCGACACCGTTGCCGCAGGTCATGTCCGCGGGGGTGTCGCCAATGATCACGATCTCCTCACCCTGGGGCACGCGCCCCATGAGCGGCGCGGCACGCTCGGCCGCAATGGGCGGGAGATCCGAGCGGGCGACGGCGTCCGAGCCGTACGCCCCGAGATCGAAGCGCGAGAAGTCGAGACCCGCGGCCCCGAGCTTCAGCTCCGCGCCGCGCGCCAGGTTGCCGGTGAGCAGTCCGACCAGCGCATCGTCCCGCCCGTGCAGCTCCTCCAGCAACGCCGACACACCGGGACAGAGCTTGATCTCCTGGCGCCGCTCTTCCAGCGCGGAGACCAGCAGCCCCACGTAGCGATCGCACACGGCATCGACGTGTTCCTCGTTCTCGGCCTGCGGGTGGTCGGCCGCCCGCATCAGCTCCATCACGATCTGCGGGTCGGTCTTCCCCTCGAAGCGGAACCCGTCGATCGGGCCGGTCGCTCCCATCTCCTCGAGCAGGGCCTGACCGATCGCCGTGCGTCCCGCTCCGGCGGTCCATACGAGCGTGCCGTCGATGTCGAAGAGAACGAGCTTCTCTACGCCGTTTGTCATTGAGGATATCGTACCCTTCTCCGTTCCCTCTTCCCCGTTTCCCGTCAACCTGCCAACCCGGGAACCTCGTCGGTCCCCACCGCGGTACGCACCGCACGCTCGATCGCCGTCGCGACCGCATCTTGTGCCAGCATCTCCACCGCGATGGGCGCAACGCCCGTGATCTTCTCCGTGGAGACCGCGAACACGATGTCGCCGTCGAACTGCGTGCCCACCGGCGTAACGCGCTGCGCCATGGCATCCACACTCATCGCAGCGACCTCCGCCAGCTCGCCGCGGCTAAGGTGGGCGTTGGTGCCCACGACCACGAGCGTGGTGTTGCTGCCGGACCGGGCAAAGGAACCTCCCGGCGCACCGCCCTCGGCGAGGTAGCGGCGTGCGTCCACGAATTCGCCGTCGCGCCGGGCACCCGCAATGATGTTTCCGTCGGCGTCACGCACGTCGCCGAACGCGTTCACCACCGCGAGGGCACCCACCGTGACCTCGCCCCGCTGCTCCGCCCAGGTCCCGACCCCGCTCTTCATGGCCCCCTGGGGGCCCCTCACCTTGCCGACCGTCACGCCGGTACCTGCACCGACGGAGCCCTCCTCCACGGAATCACCAGCGGCGTCGCATGCCTGGTAGCCCTCCGCAGGCCCCGGCCAGCGATCCGGTCGTCCCAGCATCCCGAGGTCGAACACGACCGCCGCGGGCACGATGGGCACGACACCCACGCCGACGTCGAAGCCGCGTCCCCGCTCGGCGAGCCAGCGCATCACGCCGTCCGCCGCACCCAGACCGAACGCGGAGCCCCCGGTCAACAGGATCGCGTGGATCCCGGGCACCAGGTGACGCGGCGAGAGCGCGTCGAATTCCCGGGTGCCCGTTGCACGGCCGCGCACCGAAGCGGCGGCGGCCATGCCTTCGGGCGGACCGAGGATCACGGTGCAGCCGGTCACCGCCTCACGGTCGGTGGCGTGCCCAACCAGGAGGCCGTCGACGTCGGTCAGTGCGTTACGCACTCTCGGACGCGTCGCCGCCCTTCTCTTGGCAGTCCTTGCAGCGTGTCACGCCGCGCATGGAGCATACGAGGCAGATGAACGTGCCGCATCCGTCGCAGGGATACCCCTCCGATGCACGCTCCTCGTTGCCGCAGGCGCGACACACCATCGCGTCGCGTTCCTTGAGCTGCTCGTCAGCCATGCCTACCTCCTCTTCTCACTTTGGCACGACGATGTTGATCGCACCGGGGACGATCTCCGCCGTGAACGGCGTCTCCCCACACAACTCGCCGTCGAACTCCACCGGCCGCGGCTCGTCGGTCTCAATGGTTACGCTCTTGCCGCTCAGGAACGCGACCCGCGCCCCGCCGTGTCCCAACCCCGTGATCATGCGCCAGGCGGCATCCATCGTCTCGACAAAGGTACCGGCGTTGATGACCAGGATGTCGAACAGGCCGTCGTCGAACGCAATGCCCCACTTGAGCCGCACGATGGGTGGAATGATCTCGCCGCAGTTCGCCACCAGCACGATCAGGGCCGGGGTCTCGAACGTCTCTCCGTCCACCGTTATTCGGTGCGACACCACGTTGGGGGCACCCAGCGCCTCGAGCGAGCGCGCCACGTAGGCCCCCATGCCCCACTTCCGCTTCTCGCGGGGCGACGTCTTGGCCATGACCTCGGCGTCGATGCCCGTCCCCGCCGCGACCGCGAAGTACCGCTCGAGCCTGCCGCACTTCATGCGGCCGAGATCGATGGGCCGCGGCTTGCCACGAATCGCAGTCCGGGCCGCCGCCCGGGGATTACGCGGGATGCGCAGGTTGCCGGCCAGCAGGTTGCCGGTGCCGCCCGGAATGAGCGCCATGGGGGTGTCGGAGCCCACGACGCCCTCCATCGCCTGCGTGGTCGTGCCGTCGCCCCCGTACACCGCGATGAGGTCCGCGCCGTCCTCCACCCCCTGGTGCGCCAGCTCGCTCGCGTGCCCCGGGCGCGTCGTGCCTGCCACGTCCAGATCCCACCCCTCCTTCAGGAACAC
>JBDGXT010000265.1:0-4784 GCA_039584455.1 Gemmatimonadota bacterium | reverse complement strand
TGCCACCGGCACGTCGTGGGCCACGATGGCGATCCTCATTCCCCTGGTCGTTCCCCTCTCGGTGGCCATGGGTGGCGGCCTGGAGGGCGGCGCGGCGACGGGTGCCTTCCTGGGGGGGATCGCGTCGGTGCTGGCGGGTTCCCTCTTCGGCGATCACTGCTCGCCGATCTCTGATACGACGGTGCTGAGCTCGATGGCCTCGAGCTGCGACCACGTGGACCACGTGCGCACGCAGCTGCCCTACGCGCTGCTGGTGGCGGTCATCTCGGCCGTCGCGAGCGTGGTTGTGGGTGTCGCGTTCGCATCGTCGATGTGGGCGGCCGCAGCGATGATCGTGGTGGGGAGCGCGGGGATCTACGGGTTCGTTAGGCTCGTGGGGAAACCGGTGGAGGCTCCCTAGGCTTCCGGCTCGGCCGCGGTCCTACCTTCACGAACTGGCACTCGCCACGAGGCTGGCCGCCTAGCGTGTCACTCGTGCCGCGATCCTGAGTGCCCCCACTGGCGGGTCGACCTCGTCGTCACACAGATCCACGCGCGAGGGCTCCTGCGTCAGTAGCCCCACGAGCGCGTCCCGCACCGGCGAGCCCGGCTGCACCACCCCCCCCGCGAGCGCCACCCGCACCGTCTCGTCCGGTGGGAACCGCCCCACCAGTGCCGCCACGTGGAGCGCGAGGTCGCGCGCGGCCTGCTCCACCAACGTGCGGGCCACCGCGTCTCCTGCGACCGCCGCCTCGCCCACCGGCAGCGCGAGGGCGGCCACCTCGTGCGCCGCCGCCTGGTGTGCCCAGGCCAAGAGTGCCGCGACGGAGTCGGTCGCGGTCACCTGAATGAGCCGCCCGGTGAGCTCCGTTGCCTCGCGGCCGTCGGCCGCCCGCCCTACCGCGTCGAGCGCGGCGCGGGCGAGGGCGTAACCGGAGCCCTCGTCCCCCACCTCCCGGCCCAGCCCGCCGGCACGCCACACGTTGCCCGCGGCGTCGCGGCCGTACGCGATCGAGCCCGAGCCGGCCAGCAACACGATTCCCGGACCGTCCGCGAACGCCGCCTCTAGCGCGATCGCGGCGTCGGTCGTGACTCGGACCGTGACCTGCGCTCCCAGCACCTCGGCGAGCGCCTCGGTGAGCTCGGTGCGAGTCGCCTCGTTGCCGGCCCCGGCCGCCCCCACGACCACCACGTCAGGTGAGGCATCGAGGCCGGCGTCGTTCAGCGCGCCTCGGACGGTGTCCCGCATGGTCTCGGCCGCGGCGCCTGCGCCGCCCGGGCGCACCGCGCCGGGCGCGCCACGGTGCCGGCCCAGCACCTGGAGGTCGTCTTGGGCCACGACGGCCTCGCTGTGTGAGGCGCCCGCGTCAACGCCCACGAGCAGGCTCATGCTCGGCTGCGCAGCCGCCGCACCGCACCCGGGGTGAAGCCGGCGGCGAGGGTGATCAGCGTGCCCAACGGCACGTACCATGGCCAGGCGAGCAGGGCGAAGGGGCCCGGCTTCACGAGCACGATCACCACCATCGCCACCGTCGCGACGACGATGGCGGCCACGGCGTCGGCCTGCCGGGCCGCGCGCGACACGCCGCCCAGGATGTAGGTGCCGAGCAGCGCCCCGTAGGTGATCGATGCAATCGAGAGGGCCAGCTCCACCACGGGTTGGTCCGTGGACCGGAACGAGAGCGCTCCCGCCATGAGCACCACGGCCCACCCGACCGTCGCCCAGCGCCCCACGGTGAGCAGGTGCCGGGCGTCGCGCTTCCCGGTGATGGAGGCGTAGAAGTCGTGGGTCGTCGCTGAGGCCAGGGAATTGAGCGAGGAGCTCACCGTGCTCATGGCGGCGGCGAGCAGTCCGGCCACCACGAGCCCCGCGAGGCCGGCCGGAAGGTGCTGCAGCACGAACGTGGGATAGAGTCGGTCACCCGACAACGACGGATCGGCCGCGCCGGCCGCCCAGATGAGCGTTCCCACCAGCAGGAACAGCCCGAACTGGAGAATCACGAGGATTCCCGATCCGATGAGCGCCCGCCGCGCGTCGCTCAGGTTCCGTGTGGCGAGGAGCCGCTGCACGATGAGGTGATCCGTGCCGTGGGATGCCGCCGAGAGCAGCGCACCGCCGATGAGCCCGCTCCAGAAGGTGTACGTCGGCTGGAGCGACGTGGACCAATCGAACACGCGCAGCTTGCCCTCGGCGGCCGCCGTCTGCCACGCGCCGCCCAGGTCGCCGATCAGGATGGACGCCGCCACGACCGTGGCGACCCCCCCCACCACGTAGATGACGAGCTGCACTACATCCACCCACACCACCGCCTTGATGCCGCCGGCCCAGGTATAGACCAACGTCACCACCGCCACCACGATCACGCTCGTCCAGATGGGCCATCCCGTCACGATGGCCAGGGGGATGGCCGTGGCGAACACCCGCACGCTGTCGCCGAGGGCCCGGATCCCCATGAAGATGGCCGCGGCGATGCGACGTGTGGCGGTGCCGAACCGCGTCTCGAGACGGGCGTACGCCGTCTCCTGTTCGCCGCGGAAGTAGCCGGGCAGGAGCCAGGCGGACACCGCCACGCGGCCGACCAGGTACCCCAGGGGGAGCTGCAGGAAGGTCAGGTCGCCGCGGGCCGCCAGGCCCGGGACCGAGATGACCGTCAGGGCCGAGGTCTCGGTGGCGACGATGGAGAACATGACGGCCCACCACGGTAGGGTGTGGCGGCCCAGGAAGTAGTCGGACGCGTCGCGCTGGCGGCGGGTGAAGTAGACGCCGATCGCGATAACGGCGGCGAAGTAGGCCGCCATTACCAGCACGTCCAGCGTGCTCACCGGGGGCTCCCCCCCCAAAGAAACAGGGGCCCGCGTCACGCGCAGGCCCCCGAGAGCAGTCGGTCAAGGCCGTGGATCCGTCAGGCGTTAAAGGAGCTGCCGCACCCACAGCCGCCGGTGGAGTTCGGGTTTTCGAACGTGAACCCCGAGCCCTGCATGTTCGTCACGTAGTCGATGGTCGTGCCATTGAGGTACTGTGCGCTGAAGGCGTCCACGAACACGCGGATGCCGCTGACGTCGACCACCATGTCGTCATCCAGCGGGCGCTCCTCGATGTTGAGCCCGTAGCGGAAACCCGAGCACCCCCCTGGGAGCACCGCGACTCGCAAGCCGGCGCTGTCCTGTGGTACATCCTCCTGCTCCATGAACTTCGTCACCTGCACGACGGCCTGGTCCGTCAGGTTTACCTGGACCGTCGCTTCGGGGCGCTGAGTCGTCGTCATGCTCGCTCCTCCATTCGAGCGCGCAAGTTAGAGAGTCCCGGGATGGGTGTCAACGCCGGGACAATGCAAAGTGTTATCGAGACGTGAGTTACGGTTTGTAACGGTAAACGTCGCCAACCGTCGCGGGGTTCCTGCGCCTACAGGGACTCCAGTGCCCGCACCACCGAGTCCGCCACCTGCCCGCGAATCCGCAGAATGGCGCGGTTTTCGCGCGTCGGATGCACCCGGTTGGTGAGCAGGATGATGAATAGGTCACGCTCGGGGTCGATCCAGATGCTGGTTCCGGTGAACCCAGTGTGCCCGAAGCTGGAGGGGGAGAGCAGAGTCCCGGCCGAGCTGCGACCACCCGGCGAGGGGGTGTCCCATCCCAGCGCTCGGGTCGAGCCTTCCGGCCCCGCCTGCTTGGTGGTGAACTCGCGCACCACGTCGCTCGGCAGGTATGGATCGACGGCCTCCTCCACACGGCCCGTGCGGGCGTCCAGCAGCCAGCCAGCGAAGCGGGCCAGGTCGGGCGCGTTGGAGAAGAGCCCCGCGTGCCCCGACACGCCACCGAGGCGGAATGCGTTCTCGTCGTGGACCTCGCCGTGGACCAGGCGACCACGCCACGGATCCCGTTCCGTGGGGGTGATCAGGGGGAGCCACTCTTCGGGCGGGCGGAAGCGCGTGCGGCCCATGGCCAGCGGAGCGAACACCCGCCGCGCCAGCAGCGTATCGAGTGACTCTCCCGCGACGGTCTCCACCACCTTGGTGAGCGTGATGGCACCCAGGTCAGAGTAGACGTAGTGCTCGCCCGGTGCCGACTCCAGGGCCGTGCGCATCACGATCTCCACGGCCTCGTCGGGTGTGTCGGCCTTGAGGTAGAGGGTATCCCAGGCGGGCAGGCCCGAGGTGTGCGTCAGGAGATGGCGTACCGTGACCTGGTCCTTGCCGGCGCCCTGGAAGCTCGGGAGGTAGGACTGTACCGGCTCGTCCAATGCGAGCTTGCCCTCGGAAACGAGCAGCATGGTCGCGGTCGTGAGTCCCACGACCTTGGTGAGGCTCGCCAGGTCGTACACGGTGCTGTCGCTCACCGGCCTGGGGTCCTCTTCGCCGTACCGGCCCACCGCCCGCAGGGCGACGGCACCCCGGTACCCCACCGCGAGGACCGCGCCGGGAAAGGCGCCTTCGTCGACCTGGGTCTCCAGGAAGCGCGCGACGCCGTCCAGCCGCTCGGTCGTGAGCGAGGCGGCCACGCGCACCCCGAACCCGCGGGGGTACGCCTCGGAGACTGTGATGGGCAGGCGTCCCGAGATCTCGGCCCCGCCCCGCAGGGCCCGGGCTACGGCGCGCTCGGTCGCCGCCACGTCGCTCCACGCGATCAGGAACGCTCCGGTGAACCGGGGGAGCTGCTGCAGCAGGTACGGTGAGCCGAGCGACGCGACGACGGTGGGCTTGAGCGAGTCGCTCTGCTGGATGAGCTGCGCCAGCGAGTCGGGCATCTGCACGTGCCCGCGGTTGGCGATGAACCGCACGCTGGTGGCGAACACGACCCGCGGGTTG
>JBDGXT010000264.1:0-3918 GCA_039584455.1 Gemmatimonadota bacterium | reverse complement strand
CCTGCTGCAGAACCCGCGCGGGGAGTTCCAGGAGGCACGGCCCCAGCTTCCGGGCCAGTCACATCCTGGGCTCGGCCTGATGCGGCACGTGGCGGCGTGGTTGGTCATCGTGTGCGAACGGTTGTCCCTCGACGGCATCGCGTTCGTGCCTTCGCAGTACTACATGGCCGCGGTGGGCCGCCGGCACCTCAAGTTCGTGGATCCTGGGCGCCAGGCGCGCTTCGAGGCGATACGGGATGCGTTGGCAGGGGCGGAGCTGCCCGAGGCGAACCGCGCGGTGGACGGAGGCTGGCTGGAAGACGCCACGACGGGCGAGATCGCGCGCTGGGAGCCCGCGGCCATGGTGGTGGCGGTGAGCGAGAAGCTCAACGACCAACTGACAGGCCCGGCACACCGGGACGCGGTGCGGCGGGCACGTCAGGCCCACGCCTTCCGGTTGCGCGCGGAACCGGTTCCCGACTAGGCCAAGACCTCTCCCACGAGCCGTTGCTGCTCGGCCCGGTGCGCTGCTGGGTATCCCTCGGCGGGGCTCGAGCGCTCGGGTCGCGAGACGTACCGGACCGAAGGCCCGTCTTGCGTGAGCTCGATGAGCTGGGGCACGACCCACTTCCGCGCTCCCATGTTCATCGGCTCTTCCTGCAGCCAGACGATCTCCTCGAGTCGGGGATAGGACTCGATGAGCTCGTGGAGCTGGCCCTCCGGGAACGGGTACAGGAACTCCAGCCGACCGATCGCCACGTGCTTCGCCCCAACGCGCTGCTCCGAGGCGACGATGTCGTAGTAGACCTTGCCGGAGCAGAGGACGAGCCGCCGCACGTCCTCGCGCGATCCCGCAAGCGCGGGATCATCGAGCACCGGACAGAACTTCCCGGAGGAGAGCTCGCCGAGCGGGGAGGCCGCCTGCGGCAGGCGCAGCAGACTCTTGGGTGTCATCACGATCAGCGGACGCGGCTCCTGGTGCTTGGCCTGCCGCCTGACTCTTGGGTGTCATCACGATCAGCGGACGCGGCTCCTGGTGCTTGGCCTGCCGCCTGAGCAGGTGGAAGTACTGCGCCGGGGTGGAGCAGTTGGCCACCCGGATGTTCCCCTCCGCCCCGAGGGCGAGGTAGCGCTCCAGCCGCGCGCTCGAGTGCTCGGGCCCCTGGCCCTCGTACCCGTGGGGCAACAGCAGGGTGAGGCGCGATGTCTGTCCCCACTTCGCCAGCCCCGCGATGATGAACTGGTCGATGATCACCTCGGCACAGTTGGCGAAGTCGCCGAACTGCGCCTCCCACAACACCAGCGCGTAGGGCACGGCGACGCTGTAGCCGTACTCGAAGCCCATCGCGGCGTACTCCGAGAGCGGCGAGTTGTACAGCTCCATCGGGGCCCGCGACGTGGAGAGATGCTGGATCGGAGTGAACGGCTTGCCGGTCTCGCCGTCGAACAACGTGAGATGCCGCTGGCTGAAGGTGCCGCGGGCGGTGTCCTGCCCGACCATGCGGAGCGAGATCCCGTCGGCTAGCAGTGACGCCAGCGCCAAGGACTCCGCATGGGCCCAGTCGAGCCCTCCATCCTCCTCCACGGCCGTGAGCCGCCGGTCGAGCACCCGCTGGAGCTTGCGGTTCACCTGGAAGTCGTCGGGCGTCGAGAGGAGCTCCTCGTTGAGCTGGAGCAGGACGGCCCGATCCACCGCGGTCTCGGGCTCGGTCGCCGCGACCCACATACCCGTGATGCGGTCGGGCTCCTGGCCCTCCTCCTCGGCCTCGGCGAGGTCGTCCTTGAGCTTGGCCTGTGTCTCGGTGAGCTGATTGTAGACCTGCTGTGTGAGCTGCTCGGCCTGTGCTTCGGTCACGACGCGCTGTGCGACGAGCTGCCGCGCGTAGAGCTCACGCACCGTCGGGTGCGCGTCGATCCGCTGATACATCACCGGCTGCGTATAGCGCGGCTCGTCGCCCTCGTTGTGTCCGTGGCGGCGGTAGCCCACGAGATTGATCACCACGTCGCCGTGGAACTTCTTGCGGTACATCATGACGAGCTGCACGGCGGCGAGGCACGCCTCCGGATCGTCGGCATTCACGTGCACGATGGGAACGTCGAAGCCCTTGGCGAGGTCGCTCGCGAAGTCGGTGCTGCGCGCGTCCCCGGGGTCGGTCGTGAACCCCACCTGGTTGTTCGCGATGATGTGCAGCGTGCCGCCCGTGCTGTAGCCGTCCAGGCGGGCCAGGTTGATGGTCTCGGCGACCACCCCCTGCGCTGCGAACGCGGCATCGCCGTGGATCAGAATGGGCAGCACACGCACGGGTCGGTGATCGGGTTGGACCCCGGTGCGGTTGGTCTGCCGCGCCCGCGCGTTGCCCACCACCACCGGGTCCACGGCTTCCAGATGGCTCGGGTTCGGCATGAGCGTCACGGCGACCTTCTCGCCGCGCCACGTCTCGAAGATGCCGTCCGCCCCGTGATGGTACTTCACGTCGCCCGTGCCGCCGACCGGCGTGAGCGTCTCCTCCACCTCGCGGCCGCCCTCGAACTCCGCTAGCAGCGTCTCGTAGGACAGCCCCAGGATGTGGGCCAGCACGTTGAGGCGCCCGCGATGCGCCATGCCGACCACTGCCTCGCAGGTGGTCTCGTCGGCGGCCAGGTCCAGTGCCCGGTGCAGGATGGGCACCAGCATGTCGAGCCCCTCGATGCCGAAGCGCTTGTGGCCGAGGTAGTTACGGTGGAGGAAGCGCTCCAGCACGTCCACGTGTGTCAGCTCCGTGAGTAGCGCCTGCTTGTGCTCCTCCGAGAGAGGGTGTCGGTGCTCCCCGGACTCGATCACGCGCCGCAACCACACGCGCTCCTCGTGGCTCGCGATGTGCTCGATCTCGTAGGCGATCGTGCCGCAGTAGATCTCCCGGAGGCGGGGGAGCACGTCCTCCAGCGTTTCGCCGCCGACGTAGACGCGCAGCACGTCGGCTGGAATCTGGCGCATGATCTGCGGCGTCAGATCCAGGTTGGCCGGATCGAGCGCCGGGTCACCCCTGGGCTCGGTGCCCAGCGGATCGAGCTGGGCCGCCAGGTACCCATGCGTACGATGGGCGCGCACCACCGACATCGCGGCAGCCACGTGATACAGCATGTCTTGCGAAAGTCCCTCGGCGATGGCGGCCGGTGCGGCGCCTGACTTCGGCGCCACTGGCACCCCGGCCGTTACGGCCGCTTCGGCCGCCGCGAGGGTGGCCGCGTCGATCTCCATGGCCTGGGCGATCGAGTGGTAGAACTCCTCCTCGCCGTGCAGCAGACGGTCCAGCAGCAGCAGGAACTCGCCGGACTCGGCGCCCTGGATGATCCGGTGGTCGTACGTGCTGGTGACGGTCATCAGCTTGGCGCCGGCGACATCCCGGATGGCACCGGTGGCGATGATCGAGCCCTGTCCCTTCATGAGACGCGGTACCGAAGCCACCGTCCCGATCGTGCCGGGGTTGGTGAGGGTGATGGTCCCGCCCATGTAGGCGTCGGGCATGAGCTTGCCGTCTCGCGCACCCTTCACCAGGCGCTCGTACTCCTCATGGAAATAGCCGAAGCTCATGGCCTCGGCTTGCGTGAGGACGGGGACCATGAGCCGACGCGATCCGTCCTTCCCCACGGTGTCCACGGCGAGGCCGAGATTCACACTCCCGGGATCGACCTTGAAGTAGTCCTCGCCCTCCCGTGCGACGGCTCGCACCATGGACGGGACCTGTTTCGCCGCCTGCACCAGCGCCCACCCGATGAAGTGGGTGAACGAGAGCTTGAGGCCCCTGGGCTTGAGCTGGCGGTTGAAAGCGGAACGCACGGCCCACAGGAGCGAAACGTCGACCTCGCGGAACGAGGTCGCCGTGGGGAGCTCGAGCGACGCCTCCATGTTCTGCAGTAGGCGCAGCGACGGTCCCTCGATGGGGTCGCCAGGGGTGGCCG
>JBDGXT010000036.1:0-10719 GCA_039584455.1 Gemmatimonadota bacterium | reverse complement strand
CGGTAGCCCGCCCCCCGCGAACCCGTAACAGGCCGCGAGCGTCCAACTCGTGGCGACCGCCAGCAGCGCGATCCTACGGCTGCCGCCAGATGTTCGGATCCACCGAAGTGAGCGGCTCAATAGCGCGCACCGTGAATGTGATGACCGCGGCATCCTGCGGGAACCGCATGAGTGCCTTTTCCGGCAGGCCGGTCGAATCCGCAAACGTCACCTCCGCCAACCCCACGCGCGCGCCGTTGTGGCGCAGCTCTGCCTCGAGCGTGGCGGGCGACCCCACCTTGGTTCGGTACGTCAGTGTGTCGGTCCCGCTGCTGTAGCGCCACAACTGCACCCGCTCGTCGCGGCGTCCCGTGAGCTCGGCCGAGGCCGCGGGATACTGGGGAATGCCGATGGCCGCCCAGAACAGTGGCGCGACCCCCACGAATCCCTCCGCGTCCTCCTGCGGCTCCGACCAGACCACGCGCTCGCCCACGAGCACGGCGGCGCCCGACCGGCCGAACGGTCCGCGGTAATCGAACCTGATCGAGTCCGGCGGCACGAACCGCACGGTGGCGCGACCGCTGGCGCCGCCCTTCTGCGTTTCGTGGCGCCACCGCAGGTGGTACAGCAGTGGGTGGTCCGGCGCATATCCCTCCACCCACGCATCCGCGTCGGCGCGTGACACGGTGGGCAGCGTCTCCGGCACGATCGGGCCGGGCCGACTCGCACACCCGGCCGCACCCAGCGCCACCAGGATCACCAAGTGATAATAGGGCCCTCGGCTAAGCGCAACCCGTTGCCACATCAGCAGTTAAATCCATGTTAAGGTTCGCTGCGCCCGCCGCCGACCTGGCGCGCGGGCTGACCAATATCAGCAATCTCGTCGGGGACCCAAATAGCTACCGTTCGCGGATCGTGCGGATCCGGTCGCCCTGCACGATCCGGTCGACCGCCTCCATGCCGCCGGTCACCTGTCCAAAGACCGTGTAGATGCCGTCTAGGTGCGGCTGCGGCGCGTGGCTGATGAAGAACTGGCTGCCCCCGGTGTCGGGTCCGGAGAGCGCCATGCCCACCGTGCCCCGGTCGTAGCGCCGTCGATTGATCTCATCGCGCATCGCGAAGCCGGGACCGCCCCAGCCGTCTCCCCGCGGATCGCCGTCCTGGATCACGAAGTTGGGCACCACGCGGTGCCACGCCCCGCCGTCGAAGTAATGCTGCCCGGCGAGTTCCAGTAGGGTGTTCACCGTAACCGGCGCGTCGGCCGCAAACAGCGACACGGTGATCCGGCCGCGGTCGGTTTCGATCACCAGCTCGGGCACCGCTCCGCCCTGCTCTGCCGGCAGCACGAGGCGGCGTGCAATGTCGCGGTAGTCGTCGATGTCTCTTCCCGTCTCGACCGGAAACGCCGGTCCCCACTGCTGCGCGACGTCGGGCAGGTACCGCTGCGCCGCCTGCCGCACCAAGTAGTCATCGCATTGTGGGTACCGCGCCAGGACTTGATCGGTCACCTGGGTTCGCTGCGCCCGGCCCAGCGCAGCCACCGCTCCCAGGGCTTCGAGCGTGGCGGTCTGCGCGTCGGGAAACGGATCGGCCTGCGCGCGGCCGAAGGCGTCGAGCAGGCGCTCGAGGTCGGAGCCGTGCACCGCGTCACCGATCTGGTTGGCCGCGAGGGTGCGCACGACGGGGTCGGGATGAGCCAGCAGGTCCCGGGCGAAGCCAAGGGCTGTCGTGCTGTCGCCCCGCGCCAGCGCAGCGAACGCGCTCGCGGCGACCCGGCCGTCCAGGTCACCCACCATCTCCTCCAGCCATGCCAGCGCCGTATCACCCCCCAGGATCCCCAGGGCCTGCGCTCCCACCGCGCGCCGCTGCCAGTCGTCGTCGCGCAGGATCCAGGCGGCCGCCTTCCTGATCGCGACGGTGCGATCGACGCGGGCTAGCCCGAGCATCGCCTCGCGCCGCGCGGCGAAGGCGCCGTCCTCGAGGTGGTCCTCGAGGATCGTGGCCGCGCGCGGCCCACCGAGCAGTCCCAGGGTTGCAAGGGCCTGGATGCGCACGTTGGGGTGGGGATCGGAGATGCGATCGGCAGCCGCGGCGGCGTAGCGGGGGTCCTCGTAGCTCCCCAGCACGCGCAGCGCGTTGATGCGCACTCCGGGGTCGGGATCCTCGAGTAACTGGCTCACCAGCGTCGCCACGCCGTCGGGATCGAGCCCGGCCGAGTCGGCGTAGGCCCGCGTGAGCACCCGCACGCCCAGCTGGCGGATCGCTGGACTCTCGTCTTCGGTGGCGCTGAGGAGCGCGCTCGCGCCGTCCGTGGCCCGCAACCGCGAGAGCGAGTACACCGCTGCCAACCGCACGCGCTCGGTGCGCGAGTCGGCGAGCTGAGTCAGCATTCGCACGGGGGCGTCGTCGCGCAGGCGCCACGCCTCGGTGAGCGCCCGCACCGCTACGAGCGGTGGGTTTCCGGACTCCGCCTCTCCCACACCGCGCACCAAAAGCTCTTCCAAGAACGTGGCCGCCGTGCTCCCGCCGATCTTCGCGATGGCCGTCACGACCTCCCCGTGCGTGGCGGTCTGCTCCGCCGTGGCCGTGTTGCGCACGAGGTCGGCCAGGGGCGCGAGTGCCGTGCTGTCCGCGAGCAGTCCGAGGGCGAAGGCCGCGTCCCGCTGCACGGCAGTGTCGGCGTCACTCACCAGCTCTAACAGTGTGGGTACGGCTCGGGAGTCGCGGATGCGTCCCATCGCCAACGCGGCATGTCGGCGCACGGTGGGCTCCGGGTGGCGCACCGCCCGCTCCAGCACGGAAGCGTGGTAGCGGCGGGCGTCCTCGACGGCCAGCACACCCGCCAGGGCGTCCACCACGGCCTCGTCCTGCGCACCGGCGACTGACGGGGCGAGTGCGAGTGCGACGAGCAGGCTAAAGGCGGACCGGGTCAGGAGCGACAACGAGTCTGGCTCGCACGTCGGGCGGGATCGTCGTGAGCACATGCGAGGAATCTACTGCGATCAACGCCGTCGTCGCGGTGGCCAACAGGCGGCCGGTCTCCCCGTGCTCGACGGCGTAGCCGAACTGCACGCGCCGGCTGGAGACGTCTCGCACCCAGCAGCGTACCACGACGGGATCGTCGTAGCGGGCGGGCGCGCGGTACCGCACATGCGCCTCCACGACCGGCAGACGCAAGCCCTGGTCCTCGAGGTCGCGATAGCGGACGCCGAGTCGGCGCATGTGATCCGTCCGCGCTTGCTCGCACCACACGATGTAGTGGGAATGGTGTGCCACGCCCATCTGGTCCGTCTCGCCGTAGCGCACGCGGAGCTCGATCGTGGTTACAGCGTTCCCTTCCATGATTCACCATGCCCTGACGGAGGGTGTGACGCGCTGGGGCAGATCCCAGTGACCCGGAGGGCGCGGCCGTGAAGAGTTTCTCGGTTGGCTATTCGGCGAGTGCTACCTCGTCCACCACCCCCACAACAACGGCCCGCACGGCGCCTGGGTCGATGCCCAGGATCTGCCGCGCGCCGTTGCCCTCGTCAATCACCAGCACGGTGTCGCCGGGCCCCGCCTGCGCCACGTCCACAGCGATATCGTAGTCGCCCGTCTCCTGGGCGTCGAGGTCCAACCGATTCACCAGCAGCAACCGGCGTCCCTCGAGGTGGGAGATCTTGATGGTGGCGACCACGGAGCCGATGACCTTGCCGATGTGCACGGTCAGTCACCGTCCCCTGCCGCCCGGCGCCACACCGCCGTCGTTGGGCCATCACGGCGTGGTCCTCGTTCCACATCGACTTCGTCGACGATTCCGGTGATGGCTAGGTCCACCGGGACGAACACTTCCGGCAACGCCTGTGCCCCCTCGCGGCTTGCCACCATGAATACAAGGTGGCCCAAACCGGCCTGAGCCGTGGCATCGGCGGCTACCTGAGGCTCGCCACGCGGGCTACGCTCCTCGTCGAGCGGCTGCACCACCAGCAGTTTGATGCCCTCGAGCCCCTCGTACTTGCGGGTGGCGACCACCGTCCCGATTACGCGCGCGAACTTCACAGCTTCTCCAGCACCCGCGAGCTGAACCGCGTCGCGTCGGAGACGTTCTCCCACATCTCCGGATGCAGCTGTGGGATCACCACGTTGCGCACCAGCAGCGCGGGCCGTTCGAGGACGCCAACCCCGATCTCCACCGCGGCTTCGACGTCCGCCACCAACCCGGAATACAGGACGATTCCCTTCCCGCCCAGGCCGTCCGCCAGACGAACCTCTACTAACCGCACGTCGGCCCCCTTGATGCCCGCGTCGGCGGCGTGGATGGCCGCTGCGACGGTCGTGGTCTCCACCACACCCAGCGCATCGGTCACGTCGGGGACGCGGCCGCCGCCAATGGCCTGTACCACCTCGCGATGGACGTGTGGCAGGAAGACGTAGTCGCGCACAGCGCCGCCGCCGACCTCGCGTCCCGCGCCGAGCGACTCCTGCACGTCGTGTACCGTGCCGCCGATCAGTACCAGGTACCGGCCCGGCTGCACCGTCCCGGCCCTGATGATGTCGATCTCGGCGCGCTTGACCATCGCGTCGGCCGCCTCGATGCCGACCGCGATGCTGCTGAAGTCTACTAAAGCCAGGGCAGGTTCAATCATGCTGTCTCGTGTCCCATCGGTGCCATGTCATCATCATACGATCCGGAAGGAGTCCTTCAGCACACACCGCCTGATGCGGCTGAAGCTGATGGGGCTGGTGAGCCCCTCGCCGGTGGGGCTCGCGATCGTGAAGGAGCAGAAGCCTTCGCCTCCGTAGCCGAGCCCATCGAACGATGCGCCGTTCTTGACGAAGATGCTGCAGTCCATCTCCCGCGCCATGCGGCTCAGGTGGTCGAGGTTCTTCGAGTGCATCACGGCGGTGTGCCGGAAACCGTGTTCCGCTTGCCTCGCGAGATCGATCCCTTCGTCGGCATCCCGCACCCGGACCAGGGGCAGGATCGGCATCATCTGCTCCGTCAACACCAGCGGGTCGTCCCGCTCCACCTCGACCAGTACCAGGTGCACGTCGTCACCCGCCTCGACACCGACCTCTCGCAGCAGCACGCTGGCGTTCTTGCCTATGAACTCCGTGTTCATGGTACCGTGCTGGCCGGCGTGCGGCCGGTCCTTGAAGATGGACCGCCGCAGCTGGTCCAGCTGCCGGCTGTCGATCTCCACCGCGCCGTGGGCACACATGGCGCGCTTGAGTTCGTCGGCGATCGAGGCGACCGCGAACAACTCCTTCTCGTCGGTGCAGACGATGTTGTTGTCGAGTGAAGCGCCCCGGACGATGTCACGCCCCGCCTGCTCGAGGTCGGCGCTCTCGTCCACCACCACGGGCGGGTTGCCCGGTCCGGCGCAGATCGCTCGCTTGCCGCTCTGCATCGCCGCCCGGACGACGCCGACGCCGCCCGTGACCGTCAGCAGGTTAACCCCCGGGTGCGCCATGATCTGCTTGGCGGTCTCGATGGTGGGCTCGGCCATGGCGCACACCAGGTTCGCCGGACCGCCCGCCTCCATAACTGCGTCGTTGACCAGTTGCACCGCGAGGTTAGAGCACTGCCGCGCGCCGGGATGGGCGTTGAACACCACCGCGTTGCCGGCAGCCACCATGCTCAAGCTGTTGCACACGATGGTCGAGATCGGGTTGGTGCTCGGGATGATGGATCCGATCAGCCCGTACGGGGCGAACTCGACCACCGTCAGACCGCCGTCACCGCTCCACGCACCGGTGTCCAGGAACTCCGTCCCCGGCGCCTTGGTGGCGTTGAGCAGCACCTTTTCGATCTTGTCCTCATAGCGGCCCATCCCCGTCTCCTGCCACGCCTCGTACGACAGGGGCTGGGCATTCTCCCGCATCTTGCGGCGGATGTGAGCGATCATGTGCTCGCGTACCGACAGTGGCAGGTCCTGCAGCTCACCAAAGGCATGGCGGGCCGCATCCACGGCGGTTTCCACGTCCGGGAACAGGTTGTCGCCGTGCCGCGGCCGAGACGCCGGCTGCGGGGGCTCGGCGACTGCGGTCGGTGACGGACGCGGGCCGGGCGGAAGGCGCTCCGGGTGGTGTAGCTCAGACATCACCGTGTCGATCACGGCCTGTATCTGGGCGTCGTCCATCGTCAGCCGTCCCTCGCCTTGTCGTACTCCACCTCGCCATCGACCTCGACGGTGTCGACAATCGCCATGATGACCCCGTCACACGGGCGTCGGTCGGTCACCTTGGTCTGCCGGGCGGAGCTTCCGGTGGCGTAGAGCACTACCTCGCCGAACCCGGCTCCGACGGCGTCAGCCGCCACCAGGTACGCGCCCGTCTCCTTTGCTTCGACGTTCAGCTGCCTGAGAACCAGGAGCTTCACGCCATCAAGGGAAGGCTCCTTGCGTGTCGCCACCAGCGTCCCCACGACTCTTCCTAGCAGCATAGACAGCTCCGTTCGCGTGGCGCAGTACCCGTACGAACCTCGGAATACGGCGATCCGTCGACCCGCCCGGTGAGCGGGTCGACGACCGCGGGCTCGCCGGGCCCTCTCACCACATCACTTCTTGCTGGCCTTGGTCCCTGTACCGCCCTGGCGACCCAGGGGCAGGGTGCGGTCCACGTTCGCGTGTGGGCGCGGGATGACATGGATGGCGACCAGCTCGCCGACCTTCTTGGCCCCCTGCGATCCGGCCTCGACCGCGGCCTTGACAGCCGCCACGTCGCCGCGCACGACGGCCGTGACGTGGCCACCGCCTGTCTTCTCGTACGCGACCAACTCTACCTTGGCTGCCTTGACCATGGCGTCGGCCGCCTCGACCATTGCTGGGTAACTACGCGTCTCGATCATGCCCAGCGCTTCGATCGCCAGATACTCCTCAGCCATTACTTCCTCCCGACGTCGGTTGGATTGTCACGCTCCTCACTATCAATCACGGCGCTTTGTCTCCACGGCGCGTCCGCTGACGCCCTCGAGTGCAGCGACTGCCGCGCCGTACCCCGCCATGATGTCCCGCTCTTCGCCGCCCAGGTACACCCGCCCGAAGCTGCCGAATGCGCGGACATCGAGAATGCTGATGTTGGCCTCCTTCTCCGCCTCGTTGGCGGCGAGGGCCGCGTACCCCGCCGGCTCCACCTCCAGCACGTACAGCGTCTGTCCCGCCAGCAGCATGTGACCGTACCGCATTCGGTTGACCAACTGCACTTGGTGGGCGTCAACGTGGCGGATGATCTGGCTCGACACCACCCGCGGCTTGATGCGGTCCGACTCCGTCACTTCTAACGCGCCGAGGATCGCCGCGCCGGCCGCCCGGACCTCCGCCTGGACCTCGTGGTGAACCTCTAGTAGGCCGAACAGCCGCTCCACTACCTGCATGCCGGGACGGACCCGGGTGGACTTGAGTGCGACGTCAGTGATGCGGTTGATCTCAATGCCGGGCGAGATCTCCACCCACAACGAGGTGTCTCCGGGTAGCGGCAGGAATCCACGCGCCACCGTGCCCAGGTAGGCCGCATGTTGCGGCTGCAGGTTGTCGAGGAAGACGTAGCTGCGGAGATCAACTGTCATTCGCAATCCTCATGATTCCGCTTCTTGAATGATCCTCACACTGGCACTAGCGCCGATTCGGCTGGCACCGGCTGCAATCATCTTCTGTGCGTCGGCGTAGGTGCGGATGCCACCGGCCGCCTTGACGCCCATCTTAGGTCCCACCACTCGTCGCATGAGTGCGACGTCTTCTGCGGTGGCGCCGCCGGGCCCGAACCCCGTGGAGGTCTTCACGAAATCTGCCCCGGCGATCTTTGTGAGCTGGCTCGCAGCCACCTTTTCCTCGTCGGTGAGCAGCGCGGCCTCGATGATCACCTTGAGGATCGCGCCACCGGCATGAGAGGCCCGAGCTACAGAGGCGATGTCACGCTCCACCAGCTCGTAGTCGCGCGACTTGAGCGCACCGACGTTGATAACCATGTCCACCTCGGTGGCGCCGTCACGAACCGCCTTCTGTGCCTCGAAGGCCTTCGTCTCAGTGGAGGTCGCCCCCAACGGGAAACCCACCACGGTGCAGACGAGCACGTCGCTGCCCTTCAAGAGATCCGAGCAGAGCTTCACGTTCGACGGGTTGACGCACACGGAGGCGAACCCGTACTTGCGCGCCTCATGGCAGAGCTGAGCGATCTCTTCCTGGGTCGCGTCGGGCTTGAGTAGGGTGTGGTCGATCATGTGGCTCAGGCTGCCATCGGTCGGCGCGACGCCGAGTGTGCTGGCGATGCGGTCCGCGCCGGCCTCGACCACCGGCTGCACCTGGTCGACGTAGTTGCGGGGAGAGAGAGCCGAAGCGCCGTCCGCGCCGGCTCCGCCAGGGTCAGCTGCCGGCCGCTCCTGCACAACGACCAGCACCTCGCGGGTGATCTGCTCGATGAGCTGCTCGAGGGTCTCCTCGTCAAACTGCATCGCCTGCCGCCCCGAAACGTGTCCGACCGCTCATCCCGTCCTCCGGAACCGTCTCTCGATCTCCATGATCTTGCCTACACGTCGTGCGTGCCTACCTCCGCCGGCTGGAGTCTCCAGCCAGATTCTCACGATTTGCCGCCCCAGTTCCGTACCGATGGTCCCGGCACCGAGAGTCAGGACGTTGGCGTCGTTGTGGGCGCGGCTGTTGACCGCTGTCGCCTGATCGTAGCACATGGCTGCCCGCACACCCCGGACCTTGTTGGCGGCCATGCACGAGCCGATACCGGCGCCGTCCACGAGGATGCCACGCCAGGCACGACCCTGCGCCACCAGCCGGGCCACGGCGAGCGCGAGGTCGGGATAGTCGACGGACTCGGCGCTGTCGGTGCCGCAGTCGATGACCGCGTAGCCCAGCTCCTGGAGGTGCGCCTTCAACATCTCCTTGAGCTCGAAGCCAGCGTGATCGGCGCCGACGGCGATCGTCTTGGCGCCGCCGGCAGGGGCCTCGGATGGCACCGGACGTACCCCCGGTGTCAGCGGAGCTGCCTCACCCTCCACCAGGGTGACCTTTCGCTCCATGGCTGCTTGCCGGGCGAAGGGAGTAATCAGCGCACCCGCAGGAACCTCGAGCTCCCCGCCCGGCGGCACATCGTCCACCTCCTGCCCCGTCACCAGGTCTCGTCTGCACCGGTACCTCGGAGCGGGCCTGCCGAGGGTGCGGTGGACCACCCGGCGCACTATCTCGCGGATCCTCTCGTCGTCCGTCATCCGACCTGTCGCGGCTGCCGAATTACCCGGCCATGCATCTGGGTCGACTCCCAGTGTTCCAGCGTCGTGTGGCCGGAGCACGGACGATCGGAGCTATCGGTCTCACTGCTCCCAGTCTCCCTCACCAGTGGCGCCACGCCGATCGATCCATAGGCCACGTCTTCTCCTCGGGACGGGTCGCGTTCACGCCGGCTGCCAGTCCTGGTCCTTCGCCCCGTTCGCGACGTGCGCGCTCCTCGAGGAGCTCCAGGTACGACCTGAGCTGGGTCACCGCGGCGTCGAAGGGTTCTATCCGGCCGGCAGCGCGTGCCCGCATGACCGCTCCCTCCATCACGGTGAGCACGAGCTGGGATAACCCAGCACGGTCAAAGTCGGCCGGCAGCCGCTCACCCGCCGCCTCCAGCCAGATCCGGACCCCTTCGGCCCAGTCGGAGAAGTATGCGTCGATGAGCGCCCGGACATGGGACATTCCGTCTCCTACCTCGAGGGCCAGGTTGCCGATCGGGCATCCCTGGGTACAGCCCGTCATCAGGAGATTCCTACGGTAGAGCTCGAGCAGCGCGAACACCCGCTCGATGGGATCGTGGCTCGCGCTCTCCGCGGGCTCGTGGACGGTGGCCCGCAGCAATTCCAGATGCCGCTGCACAACGCCCCCCAACAAGGCCTCCTTGCTGGGGAAGAAGTGGTACAGGCTGCCGCTCTTCACGCCCGCTCTTCGCAGAACGGTAGCGACCCCGGTGGCGCCGAACCCCTGCTTGTGAAACAGCTGCGCCGCGGCCTCCAAAATCCGGCCCCTTGTGTCGGCGCCCAGGCCTCTGGATCGATCGCTCAACTAACAAAACCCCCGCCCGATGTGGGCTAATCTTCAATTTAGTTGATCAATCATTCACATTCTCCTGGAAATGTCAACCCCTCACCGGTAGGAGAGTCCCGAACGGGGAGGAGAGTCCCGCTCTGCCAGCGCCCTTTGTGGTGCAGGCAGTTGCATTGGCGAGCGGAGCCCCGAGGTGAAGCCTGGGCCGATCATCCGACTGCCGTTGGCCGCCGCGTGGTCTTCGTGGTGTGCCGGGTGTGGCAGCCGTGGCAGTGCCCTGCCATCGGCGATCGCACGAGGTTGCGGCGCTGCTGGAGCCCGGCGATAATGCGGCCATGCTTCGCCAGGCTGCGGTCATTGTATCAGATGCCCACATTGGCCTCGCGTCGGACAATGTGGTCGCCGCGTTCCACCGCTTTCTTCGATCGCTGCCGGATCTGGCCGATCACCTGGTGATCAACGGTGACCTCTTCGAGTTCTGGTTCGAGTACCGCGACGTCATCCCGAAGGCCGCCTTCCGCACCCTGGAAGCCCTGGCGCAGCTGCGGCGGGCGGGGGTGCGCCTCACCCTGACCGGCGGCAACCACGACCGCTGGGGCGGCGATTTCTGGCGCCGCGAGCTGGAGGCGGAGTTCCATGCCGAGGAGGTAGAGCTGGACCTCGCCGGGCACAGGGCACTCGTCACGCACGGTGACGGCGTCGGCAACGAGCCGTGGAGCGCCAAGGCACT
>JBDGXT010000263.1:0-2946 GCA_039584455.1 Gemmatimonadota bacterium | reverse complement strand
GGCGGCCACGTTGAGGCCGACGTGCTTCATCGTCACCAGACTGCGGGCCCCGCCCAGCGCGGCCCCGACGCACTCGTCGAACGCCACCTTCTCGTTGGTGGACCAGTGCGCGTCCACCTCGCCATACCCGCCGAGGCTCTCCAGCACTTCCGTGCTCGGGGTACCGGGGTAGCCGGCGGCAAACACCACGCCGGCCTCCCACGCCCCCCGGGCGATGGCCTGGTTGCCCGACATCAGGATGGTCATCCGGGCTCCCCGTCCGCTTCCTCCTCGAACCGTCCCTCGAGGTCGTAGCCGTTCGCCGTGGCGAGGGCTGGGTAGTACTCGACCAGCGCCGCGCGCAGCTCGTCGAGGGGCACGTCGGGATGGTGGCCGCGGTCCCGCACGTATTCCATATAGCGGTCGCCCCGCCGGTTGAACTGCTGGAACAGCGAATCCCGGTGCCCGTCGAACTCGAGCGGGGCGACGTCGAACCGCTCGCACAGCGAGGCGTTGAACGCGGGCGTCGCCTTGACCCACTGGCCGTCGAGCAACAGCTCGGTGTAGCCGTGGTACGCGAAGACGTCGGTCTGCATCGCCTCGAGCAGCCGCTCGGTGGCAAGATGGTTCTTGACGTCGGCGAATCCCAGCCTACTGGGGATGTCTGCGGCGCGTGCCACGGCCGCGAGCAGAATCGCCTTGGAGATGCAGAAGCCGAACCCCTGCTCGAGCACGGTGCTGGCGCGCAGGGCCTCGGGTCTCAGGTCCACGCGGTAGGGATCGTAGCGGATGCCGTCGCGCACGGCGTAGTAGAACGCCACGGCCCGGTCCACGTCGTTCGTATGTTGGGTCGCGACGCTGCGGCTGAACTCGACGATCGTCGAGTGGTCGCTGTCCAGGAAGGCGGTCGGCTGGAGATACTGGCCGAGCTCAGCGGGCGGGTCCTCCATGGCGGGCGGTCAGTCCTTCCCTTCCGCTACTGCGCGGACCGCTTCCAGAATCTCCTCCTCCGTAAGCAGCCGCTCGGACTTCTTCGCGAGCTCCATCACCGCCTCGACCACCTCGGGACCGTGCGGCAGGTCGCGCGATCGCAGGAAGAAGAGCACGTTTGAGCCGCCGGACATGTGCCCGATTTCGATTTCCTGCTCCCGGCCCACCCAGCTGGCGGGAACGCCGGAGTAGACTCGATCGGCCAGCCAGGACTTGCCCCGGCGTTGCGCCTTGATCACGGCGGCGGCGTGGACGCCGGTGGCGGTGCGGAAGGCATCACGGCCCACGATGGGCGTGTTCATCGGGATCGGCACGCTCACGGCCTGTGACACCGTCTCCACGTATTCCGGGAGCGCAGTGAGGTCGTCGTCCCGCCATCCCAGCAGCTTGAGGTTGACCAAGAGTTGTTCCATGGGCGTATTGCCCACGCGCTCGCCCACCCCCAGCGCGGTGCCGTGGACGCGCGTGGCCCCGGCCTCCGCGGCCGCGAGCGTGTTGGCCACATCGAGCCCGCGGTCCCGGTGGCCATGCCAGTCGATCCCCACCTCGTCGGCCATGCCGAGCTCGTCCAACAGCTGGCGGACCCAGGTAACCAGATTGCGCACCCCCTGTGGCACGGCCGCTCCCACCGTGTCACACAGACAGAGACGGCGGGCGCCCGCCTCGACCCCCGCGCTCAACAGAATGCGCAGATCGTCGGGCGCGGCGCGAATGGTGTCCTCGGTTACGTACATCACCTCCAGGCCTTCGCGCACCGCGAACTCCACCGCCTCCCGCGTATGTCGCAACACGTGCTCCAGATCCCATTCCTCGGCATACTGTCGGATAGGGCTACTGCCGATGAACACGCACGCCTCGATCGGCACGCCCGTCTTCTGGACCACGTCGGCGATCGGCTGGATGTCCACGATCATTGTGCGGGCCGCGCAGTTGGCCTTGATGCGCAGGTTACAGTCGGCGATCTCGCGACATAGCCGCTCGACCGCGTCCCGTTGCCTGGGACCCGCCCCCGGCAGCCCCACGTCGGCAGTCTCGATCCCGAGACTGTCCATGAGGTGGAGGATCTTGACCTTTATGTCGGTCGGTGGGTCGGTCACCGAGGGGCTCTGGAGACCGTCCCGCAGGGTCTCGTCGTCGAGCATGACCGTACGGGGCGGGGGCTCATCGGTGCCGCCGGCCGTCGCCCAGTCGTAGATGAGCCGCTCTTCCGGGGGGGTCTTCGCCATTCTCTGCCCTCAGGACACGCTGGTTCGCCCGAACTGCCGGGCCTGTTCGAGAAGCGTCTCCGCCGCCGCGTCGTCTCCCCTGGAGCGATGGATTTGTGCCAGGTGATACAGGCTGCTCACTTCCTCGACCACGTCGTCGGCGCTGCGCTGAAACTCCCGCACCGCCGAGTCGAAGTCTCCCATCCGCTCGTAGATCACGCCGATGTGATACCGCGCCATAAGGTACTCCGGGGTCAGCGCGGTGCACTTCTCGAAGTGCTCCAGCGCCTGGTCCAGTTCCCCGGCATGGAACAGGGCGATCGCCAGCCGGTAGTGGGCGGAGTTGTAGTTCGGGTCGATCTCGAGGCAGCGGCGGTAGGCGCGAATCGCCTCCGGCATGTTGCCCCGGTGGTAGTACGCCACCCCAAGATCGTAGGAGCACTCGACGAACTTGGGGGCAAGCTCCATCGCCTTGCGGTACCGCTCGATCGCGAGATCGAGCGTTCCCTGATGGTAGTACACCGATCCCAGGAGGTGGTTGGCCAGCACGTTGTCCGGCTCGGTCTCGACGAGGCGCTCCAGCTCCCGGCGGGCGTCCCGGTGGTTCCCATCCGTGTCCTGCACGAGGGCGTGAACGAGCCGCTCGTCTATGAAGGCGTCGCGGAGGAACATGCCGCACTCCGCACAGAACTTGTCGGTCTCGGCCGTCTCGTGGCCACAGCGCTTGCATCGCATCGTCATCCCCTCCATGCCGGACCCCCACGGCCCGGCC
>JBDGXT010000262.1:0-4082 GCA_039584455.1 Gemmatimonadota bacterium | reverse complement strand
GCCGTGATGTTCCGCCCCGCGGCGTTCTTGATGCCCTCGGTTCGCTCCGGCCCCAGCCGCGCGAAGTGATCCTTGAGGGGTCGCCGCAGGAAGTTGACCACGGCGTCGTTGATGGACCGTGCCACCTGCGTGCGCATCTCCGGCTCGTCCAGCAGGGCGGCGAGCTGGTCCACGCCCTCCCGCTCGAAGTTGTCGAGGAGCCGGGCAATCGTCTTCTCGGTGACCACGAGCCGGGCCACGATCCGCTCGTGCAGCATCAGCTCGCGCACGAAGCGCTCGAACAGTTCGTGCAGCGCACGCTGGATGCGGCCGCGTGCCTTTTGGTCGGACAGGATCGCGGCAAGGCGGTCGATGGCCACCGGGAGATAGCCCGTCATCTCCCGCTCGATGGCCGCCACCAGGTCGGGCGGGAGGCGGTCGAGTAGGGCCGTCTCGTCCTGTGCGAGGCGATCGATCTGGCGGTCGAGCCAACCGTGAATGGTGCGGTCGAGCTCCTCGCTCGCCACAGCGTCGCCCACCCACCGCTCCACACGCTCCCGGATCGCCTCCTGGCGCACGGCCGTGAGCAGATCGCCAACGGGACGATCGGCGTAGTCGTCGTGCGCCTTGGTGAGGAACCGTTCGACCGCTTCCTGAAACTGATCGGTCGCGACAAACTCCTCGACCTTGTCGGCCACGGTCGCCGCCACCCCATCGAGCACCTGCTCGAGTTCGTTCACCAATCCCTCTGGGAACTCGTCGCGCAGCGCTCCCCGCTCGCTCTCCAGCAACGTGGTCACGAAGTGGCTGACCGCGCGGTGGAAGGCCTCCTGCACCCCCGGGGCGCTGAGCCTTGGGGATCGCCCCCTGGAGCCTGAGCGGCCACAAGCCCCTCGGCTCGTAGGGGTGGAACAGCATGGAGATCGCGACGGCGTTCGTGATGCCGCCGGCCAGTGCCCCGAACAGAATGGTGATGATCGCGCGCAGGCCGTCGAGCTCAGCGAGCACGGGCTTCAGCGCCTCGTTGCAGCGTGCAACTGTACACCCTCATGGGTCGTCGGTCTCTTGGCGTGGACGGCGCGCGGGGGGCCACGTGTTCCCCCCGGGCGGTTCGCGATGCACAATATACGGCCAATGCGAATCCCGTGTTCCTGCGGCTGCTGCGCATGGCGGTGCTGCCCCTCATCGTCACGTCCCTCACGGCGGCGGTGATCAGCGTGGGCGGCAAGAAGAACCTGGAGATTCTCGGGGCCAAGACCTTCGCCTACTACGTCACGACCAGCATGCTGGCGATCCTCACCGGCCAGATCCTGGTGAATGTGTTCCGGCCGGGGGTGGGCTCGACGATCCAGCTCGAGGAGGCCGTGAGCCAGGTGCCTGCCACCCAGCGCAGCTTCTCCGAGCTCCTGCTGAACATCATTCCGGAGAACCCCTTCGCCGCACTGGCCGAAGGGCACGTGCTCCCGGTCATCTTCTTCTGCATCCTGCTGGGGTACTTCATCACCCGGCTCGACGAGCCCGACAAGAGCCGCCTGGGCGACTTCTTCCAGGCAGCCTTCCACGCGATGATGAAGCTCACCCGCGCGGTGATCTGGCTGGCGCCGGTGGGCGTGTTCGGGATCAACGCCAAGATCGTGGCGACGACCGGGTTCGAGGCGTTCCGGTCTCTCGGCTTCTACTTCGTGGTGGTGCTATTCGGCCTCCTGATCCACGCGGCGGTCACCTTGCCGATGCTGACCTACCTCGTGACGCGGCGGAATCCCGCGCGTCACTACCGTGGCATGCCCCCGGCGCTGGTGACGGGGTTCTCGACCGGCTCCACTATCGTGACCCTGCCGCTCACGATGGAGGCCGTGACCCGGAACTCGAAGGTGTCCGACAAGATCGCCTCCTTCGTGCTCCCCATCGGGGCCACCGTGAACATGGACGGCACCGCCTTGTACGAGTGCGTAGCGGTCATCTTCATCGCCCAGGTGTACGGCGTCGCGCTCTCGATCGACCAGCAGATCGTGGTCGCGCTCACGGCGTTGCTGGCCTCCATCGGCGCGGCCAGCGTGCCGATGTCGGGGCTCGTCATGATGTCGATCATCCTGACCGCCGTGGGGTTGCCGCTCGAGGGCGTGGGCATCGTGCTCGCTGTGGACCGCGTGCTCGACATGTTCCGCACCATGGTGAACGTGTTGAGCGATTCCGTCGGCGCGGTAGTGGTGGCGAAATGGGAGGGCGAGGATGTGCTGCCGCCGCGCCAGGCATCCGCGGAACGCGCAGCGGCCGAGAGTTTTGCCGACCGCAGCGCCATTCATTAGTATCCACCGCCCTGCGGACGCCCGCCTGCGAACACATCCGGGAGGATTGACGTGAACAAGCGCCGCATCACGCTCCTCGTCAGCGGCCTGCTGATAATCACCGCCCTCGCCGTGACCGGGAAGTTCCCCCAGCACGGCGACCACTACGGCTTCTGGTCGGTCCTGCCGCCGGCAGTGGCGATCATCCTGGCGTTCGTTACCCGCGACGTGATCACCTCGCTGTTCCTCGGCATCGCGCTGGGCGGGGTTATCAGCGGCAAGCTCAACATCGTGCAGGAATACCTGATCCCCTCGATCGGCAGTGAGGCCTACGCGATAATCCTGCTGGTGTATCTCTGGGCGCTGGGCGGCCTTATCGGGCTGTGGACCCGCACCGGGGGCGCGCAGACGTTCGCCGAGTGGGCCGGCAGCAAGATCGTCGTGGGCCCGCGCACCGCGAAGTTCTTCGCCTGGTTCATGGGCATCGTGTTCCACCAGGGCGGAACTATCAGCACGGTGCTCACGGGCACCACCGTGCGGCCGGTGTGCGACAAGCACCGCGTCTCCCATGAGGAGCTGTCCTACATCGTCGACTCGACGGCGTCGCCCGCCGCGACGCTGATCCCGTTCAATGTGTGGCCCATCTACGTGGGCGGGCTGGTGGTCGGCACCGTGCCCTTCCTGGAGACCATGTCGGAGAGCATCGGCTTCTTTTTCAAGGCGCTGCCGTTCAACTTCTACGCCTGGTTCGCCGTGCTGTTCACGCTGCTCTTCTCCATCGAGAAGATGCCGTTCCTGCCGGGGCGACTCTGGGGGAACGTGCCGCTGGTGGTGGGGCGCAAGATGACGCGCGCGATCCTGCGGGCCCGCGAGACGGGCCAGCTCAACCGGCCCGGATCGCAGCCCCTCACCTCGGATGAGCTCACCGTGGTGCGGGTGGCGGAGGGCTACCGCAGCGGCCTCATCGACTTCTTCGGGCCGATGGGCACCCTCCTTGGCGTGGCGATTCTACCCTACCTCTACACCTTCTTCGTGCTGAGATCGGACCAGCCGACCCTGCTCATCGCGGAGGCGTTCATGCTGGCCGTGCTGGCCGGTCTCGTCATCGCACTGGTGAAGGGGATGCCGCTGCGCACGGCGATGGAGGCGATCGTCGACGGGTGCAAGGGCGTGACCATCGGCGCGATCGTGCTCGCGCTCGCGGTGACTCTCAAGAGCGTGGCCGACTCGGTGGGCACGGCGCCCTACATCATCGACGTCACGTCGGGGTTCCTCACGCCGGTCATCGTGCCGGCGCTGTTCCTGGTGTTGTGCATGGTGATCGCGTTCTCGACCGGCACGTCGTGGGGCACCTACGCGGTGGTCTTTCCCGTGGCCATGCCGCTGGCCTTCTCGGTGAGCCAGGACCCGCTCTTTCTCGTGCTCTGTTTCGGTGCGGTGGCGGGCGGCAGCGTGTTCGGCGATCAGTGCTCGCCGATCTCGGACACCACGATCCTGTCCTCGCTCGCCACCGGGTCGGACCTGATGGACCACGTGTACACCCAGATTCCGCTGGCGCTGACCGCCGCCGGGCTGGGAGCGATCCTGTATACGCTGCTGGCAGCGTTCGCGCTCTAGCGGCCCTCCCGTGGCGCCGTATTGGGCGCCTAAGTTCAGGGACCCCTGAGGTTTGTCCATTCCCGGGGTCCCTGACTATATTGCACGGCTCGTTATGTTTGGGACCCTGTCGGAAAACCTCAGCGCGGCCCTGAAGAACCTCACGGGCCGCGGCGTGCTCACGGAGCAGGACGTCAAGGACGGGCTCCGGGAGATCCGGCG
>JBDGXT010000261.1:0-2958 GCA_039584455.1 Gemmatimonadota bacterium | reverse complement strand
GGCCGCGAAGAAGGCCGAGGTCATCTCCCGGTCGCCGTTGCTCCCCTCCTCGCGCAGGATCGCCACACGGTGCTTCGTCTTCGACTCGAGCAGGGCGGGTGCGGTCGGCGCCGCTTCGAACGGCACCACGAACGTGGGTCCGGTGCGGTAACGCAGGCCGGTCCGCTCCTGCTCCACCTTGTCGGGGTTGGCCTGCAGTCGGTCGAGCTGAAAGCTCGTCTCCTCCCACAGGTCGCGCAGCTCGCCGACCTCTCCCTGGAGCACGACCTCGCCGCCCACCCGGAGGCGGATCCCCGAATCGCTCGCGGTGGCGCCGATGCGCGCACACGGCACGTCGGCCCGCGCGAACGCCTCGATCACGGAGGCCTCGTGCTCCGCGCTCACCTCCAGGACGAGGCCGAGCTCCTCGGAGAAGAGCAGCGCGATGGAATCCACCGCCGCATCGTCCAGATCGACCTCGATGCCGCAGTTCCCCGCCATGGCCATCTCGAGCAGCGTGGTCACGAGCCCCCCGTCGGAGCGGTCGTGGCCCGCGCTGATCACGCCGTCCGCGATGAGCTGCTGCACCACATTGAAGGCGCGCTTGAGCAACGTGGCGTCCTCGACGTCGGGCGACGCGTCCCCGACCTGGCCATAGACCTGCGCCAGGGCGGAGCCCCCGAGGCGGTGCCTGCCGCTCCCCAGATCCACGAAGAGCAGGCGTCCCTCACCCGGGAGCGCGAGATCGGGCGTCACGGTCTGCGTGATGTCGGGGCAGGTCACGTACGTCGACACCACCAGGGAGCCGGGCGCCTTCACCGTCTCGTCGCCACCCGTGCCGTCGGGCGCGTGGGCCGCCATCGAGATCGAGTCCTTGCCGCCGTCCACCGCGATGCCCAGCTCGATCATGATGTCGCGCAGCGCCACGGCGGCATCGTGCAGCGCCGCCCCCTCACCCGGCAGCTTCGCCGCCCACATCCAGTTGCCCGAGCACTTCACGTCCTGCAGCGCGCTGACCCGCGCCCACACGAGGTTAGTGAGCGCCTCGCCCACGCACATGCGCGCCATGGCAGCATTGTCGAGCAAGCCCTTGATCGGCTGTTCCCCAATGGACGTGGCCGCGCCGGTCACCCCGAAGTGACTCTGCGCGATGACCGCCACGTCGGCCACCGTGAGCTGCAGCGGCCCCGTACACTGCTGCTGCGCGATCAGGCCCGTGACGCTCCGGTCCACCTTGGTGGTGAGGAATCGCTTGGAGCCCACCGAGAGCAGACGCAGCACCCGCTCGAGGGCGGCGCGCACCGTGAGATCGGGTGGCAGGTCGAGCGGCTCGAGCTGCGGCGGAATGCGCTCCAGCTCGAACCTCTTCTGCGGCATGTCGCCCAGCACGGCATCCAGTTCGAGGTTTACCGGCGTAGAGTCGTCCGCCCGGTCGTACACCACGATCTTGCCGTCGCCGGTGATGCGGCCGACGTAGGCGAACACGACCTTCTCGCGCTCGCACAGCGCGCGGAACAGGTCGGCGTGCTCCGGCCGCAGCAGCAGCGCGTCGTTCTCCTGGTACTCGGCACCCCAGATCTCCAGCACCGAAAGGGTATCGTCGCCCAACGGGACCTCGCGGATTTCGATCTGCGCTCCCGCGGGATCCACGATCTCCTTGAGGACGTTGCAGTTGCCGCCGGCGCCCTGGTCGTGAATCGAGACGATGGGATTCCGGTCGCCCAGCTCGATGCACGCGCGGATCACGCGGTTCACCTTCTGCTCCATCTCGGCGTCGCCGCGCTGCACCGCGTTGAAGTCGAGCTCTGCGACGTTCTCGCCCTGCACCATGCTGGAGGCCGCACCACCACCCATCCCGATACGGTAGGCCGGCCCGCCCAGCTTCACGACCAGCATGTCGGTCGCCGGGGGCTCCTTTTCCGTGTGGCGCGCATCCATCTGCCCGATGCCGCCGGAGAACATGATCGGTTTGAGCCACTCGCGCCGCTCGTCGTTGGGAAGCCGCATCCCGAACGAGCGCGTGTACCCCACGATCACCGGCTCACCGAACTTGTTGCCGTAGTCCGAAGCGCCGTTGGACGCTTCGATCTCTATTTCCAGCGGTGAGGCGAGATTGCCGGGGTAGGCGAAGTCCCCGTCCTCCCACGGCAGCTCGTAGCCCGGGATCCTGAGGTTGCCGACGCAGTAGGCCGCGGTCCCCGCGACCACGAGCGCACCGCGGCCGGTCGCGTGCACGTCGCGGATGCGTCCACCGGTGCCCGTTTCCGCTCCGGGGAACGGGGCGACGCCCGAGGGGAAGTTGTGGGTCTCGGCGGTAAAGATGATGTCGTAGTCCTCGTCGGCGAATACGAATGGAGAGGGCGCGCCGGAGCGCGCGGGCACGATCGTGCGGATCGGGTAGCCCCGCATCGCACTCGAGTTGTCGCGGAAGGCGATGGTGCTGTTGTTGGGATTCGCCTCCAGGGGAGCCTGGATCAGGGCGATGAGGTGCTCCGGCATCTCGCGCCCCTCGATCACGAGCCGCCCTTTGAAGAACCAGTGGCGCGAGTGCTCGCTATTCGACTGGGCGATGTCGAAGCACTCCACGTTGGTGGGGTTGCGCCCGACGCGCTTCACGAACAGCTCGGTGTAGTAGTCCAGGTCCCACTCATCGAACGCGAGCCCCATCTCGCGGTTGGCCCGCTCCAGCGCCGCCCGACCCTCCTCCAGCACGGGAATCGCCAGCACCGGCTCCGGCGCGAGACCGGCCTCGAAGCTCTGCAGAGGCTCCGGGTACGGCGTCTCCGTCATGCGGTCGTGGACCATGGCCATGAAGGCCGCCCGCTGTGCGTCGCCGAGCGGCGCGCTCACCTGCAGCAGATAGCGCCGCGACCGCTCAATGCGCCGGATCTTGTCGAGCCCGCAGGCGTGGCAGATGGAGACCGCGTTGGTGGACCAGGCGGTGGTGAAGTTCATCCGCGGCCCGACCTCCAGCACCTC
>JBDGXT010000035.1:0-17011 GCA_039584455.1 Gemmatimonadota bacterium | reverse complement strand
GACAGCTCCTCGAACTCCGCATCCGAGTCGTTCTTGCCAGGAATGACGAGGGTCGTCACCTCGAACCACACGTCGGTCTCGTGCTTGAGGTAGACCAGCGTGTCCAGCACCGGCTGGATGTGTCCCTTGGTGAGCTGCCAGTAGAAGTCTTCCGTGAACGCCTTGAGGTCTACGTTGGCGGCGTCCATGTGGCGGTAGAACTCACGGCGCGGTTCATCGCACACGTAGCCGGCCGTTACCGCCACGGTCTTGATCCCCCGCTCACGACACGCCTGCGCCACGTCGATGGCGTACTCGTGGAAGATCACAGGATCGTTGTAGGTGAACGCCACGCTGCTGCACCCGAGCTGTGCGGCCGCGTCGGCCAATCCCTCCGGTGACGCCGTGTCGGCCAGCGTGTCGATCTCGCGCGATTTGCTGATGTCCCAGTTCTGGCAGAACTTGCACGCCAGGTTACAGCCCGCGGTCCCGAAGGAGAGCACCGGCGTGCCGGGGTGGAAGTGGTTCAGCGGCTTCTTCTCGATAGGATCCACGCAGAACCCGCTAGAGCGGCCGTAGGTCGTGAGCACGACCGTCCCATCCTGGCACATGCGCACGAAGCACATACCGCGCTGCCCTTCGCGCATGTGGCAGTAGCGGGGGCACATGTCGCACTGCACGCGCCCGTCCTCGAGCGTGTGCCAGTACTTGGTGGGAACGACCGATGATGCGACTTCCGGCATGGCTGCGGCCCTCGGAGGCGCCTTACTAAGGATAGACGCGAGGGGGCCGGGGGGACAGCGGGGGACTCTCTCTCGGTGCCCCCAACCAGAAGCGGCGGGCCGAGGCCCGCCGCGTTCATGATCGTCTGCCGAATCGTGGCGCTACCGCGCCACCACCACGTTCCAGAGGTAATCCTCGTGTGTTGAGCAGATCGAGGTGAGTTCCGTACCCTCCTCGGGGATCCGGGTCTGGATCGCCTCGACCATCGCCGCGCGGGCAGCGAAGATCGAGGCGAAGTCGGCCGCAGCCATCGTCAGGAGGCGGCGCCACTTGCCCCCCGTGTCGTGCGCCAGCCAGCCCCACCCCGCGAGGCCGCCCGAGGACACCATCTCCTCGAGGATCGGGGCGTAGCTCTCGCTGATGATCTCGTCGGCGCGCGCCTCGCGACTCATGTCACAGTAGAAGTACATCGACGCCTGGGCCTGCGTCTCGGGCGCCCCACTCGGGAGCTGCGAGATCTTCTGAATCCTCCAGAGGTAGTCCTCGTGCGCCCCGCAGATCGTGCTGAACTCCTCGCCCGCCTCCGCGTGCTCGCTCTGGACGGCGGAGATCACCTGGCTCTGGGCGTCGAGCAGGGCTGCCTGGTCCGCGCCGACCATGTAGCCCAGGCGCCTCACCTTGCCGCCCGTCTGGTGGGACATCCAGCCCCACCCCGAGATGGCCCCGGACTCCACCATCCCATCGTACACCGGCGAGAACACCTCTTTCACGATCTCGTCCGTGCGACTCTGGGTGGTCATGTCGCATTGGAAGTAGGTGGCCAGGACCATCTCGCCCTCCTGGGCCACCGCGGCGCACGGCACCAGCAGCACGCCTAGGGCAACGGCTACAGCGGACCGTGACAACATTGGTCCCCCCTTGGGATGTGGGATATGGAAACTCCCGTTTTATCCCCGGGAACGAAGGGTGGGAAGAGCAGGCGTGCCACTGCCGGCTCGTGCTGCCGCACTACCGGACGGGCATGCGACATGGCCAGGAACCCGTGGTGGCCGTGGTAGGTCCCCATGCCGCTCGTTCCCACGCCGCCGAAGGGCAGTTCCGAGCTCACGTAGTGCAGCAGGGTGTTGTTAACCATCGTCCCCCCGGCCGGGATCTCGCGCTGGAGCCGCTCGGTCACCCGCTCGTCCCGGCTGAACACGTACGATGCGAGCGGCTTGCCGTTTACCCGCGCGAGCTTCACGGCCTCCGCCAGATCGCTGTAGCTGAGAACTGGCAGCACCGGGCCGAAGATCTCGTCCTGCATCACCGGCGCCTCGGCCGTGACCCCCGAGAGCACCGTCGGCGAGATGTAGCGACTATCCGCATCCCACACGCCACCGACCTCGATCCGCGCGCCGCCAGCCACGGTACGCTCGATGAGGTCCACCAGGCGATCGAAATGCGGTGGATCCACGATCCGCCCGTAATCGGGGGAGGCCCGCCGCTCCGTCTCGTCCCGCCCGTAGAGCTGCGCCACCGCATCCCGCGCGGCCGCGAGAAACTGCTCGACGACCGACGAATGCACCAGTGCGAAATCCGGAGCAATGCACGTCTGCCCGGCGTTGAAGAACTTCCCCCACACCACGCGCTGTGCTGCGGCCCGGACGTCGGCCGAAGCGTCCACCACGGCCGGCGTCTTGCCGCCCAGCTCGAGCGTCACCGTCGCCAAATGCCTGGCGGCAGCCGCCATCACGGTGCGGCCCACTTCGGTGCCGCCCGTGAAGAAGAAGTGGTCGAACGGCAGCTCGAGCAGCGCCTGCCCCACGTCGGGCCCGCCCTGTACCACCGCCACCTCGGCCTCGTCGAACACCTCGCCGATCAACGACTCGAGCAACGCCGCCGTGGCCGGCGCCTTCTCCGACGGCTTGATCACCACGCAGTTGCCGGCGGCGATCGCGGCCACCAGCGGATTCACGATGAGGCTGAACGGGAAGTTCCACGGAGCTATGATGAGCACCACACCACGGGGCTCGTACACGATCCGGGCAGAGGTGCTGGCGAGCACGATGGGGGTGCGCGCGCGCTTGGTCCGCATCCAGCGCGGCAGCCGCTTGACCGCGTAGCCGATTTCCAGCAGAACCTTGTGGATCTCGGCGATCTCAGACTCGAAGGGAGAGCGACGGAGATCCGTCCGGATCGCCTCGATGATCTCGGCCTCGCGGCGCTCGATCGCCCGTCGCAGACGCTTCAGCCGCTCGCGCCGCTCGCCGGCCGCGGTGCACGCCATGACGGGGGCGTGCTCCCGCTGGCGAGAGAGCAGGTCCAACAGTCGTGCGTCAACCATTGAACCGATGACATTACTCATTGGGTCCCCCATTTGGGAGGTCTGCCCACCAGGCGCGGTTGAGCCTCGGCGGAGCCACGCAAAAGACCGCCCGGCGCAAGCGCCGGACGGCCTTCAGCAATGAAACGAGTACTTCTTGGGGCGCGGGTGCGCGTCACTGCCCCCGCTTTTCCTCCCTGATGCCCACTTTCACCAGGTCCCGAGTCGGCAGGTAGTACACTTCGGTCACCACCCCCGTCTTGTCCGCCACGTCGAGCGTGAACACCTCAGGACTGTGGCCGTTTGTGTAGTCGCGCTTGGGGCGCGCAGCGCGCACCGACGCGGGAAGCGGCACCGTGTCCCCCTTGCGGGGCACCAGGTGGCACTTCGTGAGCCAGTCGGAGAGGTGGGGAAGCACGCCGACGAAGTCGTCGCCCCAAAGGGTGCACTCAACCCTGAACGGCTTGCGAAACATGGATATCCCTGCCCCCTCTCTGGTACAACTACCGCCTGTCGTACGGCGTACGACAGCAAAGGAAGCTACCCTCGTACCGTGTACGAGTCAAGGTCCCGTAGGTCCTTCCTCTGCTTGGAGTTGCGCCACTGGACAACTCCCGTACCTCGTGCGACTCTAGAGCCCATCATGATTCTCAAGCGACGCAAGAAGCCCCCCCGGGACAGCAGCGAGGCGCGTGAGGCCCTCATTGATGCCGCGCTGCGCATTATCGAGGACCCCAGCCGGCAGTTCGATGCGCGCGCCGTGGCCGGTGAGGCCGGCCGCAGCCTCGGCACGCTCACGTTCCATTTCCGCGAGAAGGGGCTGTGGGAGCTGCGCGAGGCTTTGGCTGCCAGGGGGTTCGACATGCTGGCCCGCGCGTCGCGCGAAGCGGGCGAGGCTCCTGGTACACCGGAGGAGCGCCTGCGGCGCATGTCTCACGCCTACGTACGCTTCGCATCGGAGCACCCGCGCCTCTACCTCCTGATGTGGGCCGATACGTGGGGACCCACGGTCGAACGGGGACGGCAGGAAGTGCGCACCGTGGCACACGAGCAGATCGCCCGGTGCCAGGAGGCCGGGCTTTTCCGACCGGTCCCGGTAGAACGGTTCGAGTACTCGGGTCAGGCACTGCTTCACGGGATCGCGGTGCTGCACCTCGAGGGGCAGATCTCCCGCGAGAATCTGGACCGGTACGTGGAGGGAGCGCTGGACGATCTGCTCGACGGATTCAGGGTAAGGGACTGATGCTGCGCCGTGAGGACCGGGGCAGCGTGGCCGTGCTGCACATGGACCACGGCAAGGCCAACGCGCTGGACGTGGAGCTCATCGGTGCCATCGGCGACGCGCTGCGCGACATCGAGCGCGCCGGCAGCCACAGCGCCGTCGTGCTCACCGGCACCGGCTCCATCTTCTCTGCCGGTGTCGACCTGTTTCGCTTCCTCGAGGGTGGCGAGTCGTATCTCGAGCAGTTCTTCGACGCAATGGTGCGTTCGTTCCGCGCCCTGTTCGCCTTTCCCCACCCGCTGGTGGCCGCCGTAAACGGCCACGCAATCGCCGGTGGGGCCGTGATGGCCGCCGCCGCCGACTACCGCATCATGAGCACTGGCAAGGGGAAGATCGGCGTGCCCGAGCTGCGCGTGGGCATCCCGTTTCCCGTCGCGGCGATCGAGATCCTGCGCTTCGCCGCCTCGACCCAGCATCTGCAGGAGCTGGTGTACCTGGGCCGCACATATGCCGTGGAGGAGGCGCACAAGGTCGGGCTGATAGACGAGATCAGCGAGCCTGCGGACTTGCTCGACCGCGCGCTCGACGTCGCACAGAGCCTGGGATCGATGCCGCCGGCCCGGTTCGGCATCACGAAACGCCAGCTGCGTGCGCCGGCGCTGGACCGCATGGAGCGGTTGTCACCCAAGATCGATCCGGAGGTACTGCTGGGCTGGAAGGCACCCGAAACGCACCAGGCGATTCGGGCGTACGTAGAGGAGACGCTGGGTAAGAGCCAGTAGGGTCTGAGGCTCGGCGCGATTGAGCACGCACCGTCCGCGATCCACATTGTGGCGACCCTGAGAATCGGAGCGCGCGAGCACCGAGATGCACACCGCCGCCCCTACACCTGCTAGCGAACGCATCGCCGCGCTGGACCTGCTCCGCGGCGTGGCCGTCCTCGGCATCCTGGCCATGAACATTCAGGGGTTCGCCATGCCGGGAGCCGCGTACCTCAATCCCACGGCCTACGGCGACCTCTCGGGCCTGAACGGCTGGGTGTGGCGGCTCGGCCATCTGCTGACCGACCAGAAGTTCCTCACCATATTCTCGATCCTGTTCGGCGCGGGGATGGTGCTCATGGCCCAGCGCGTCGAGGCCAAGGACGCGAGACCGGCCAGGATCCACCTGCGACGCACGGTGGGCCTGCTCGTTCTCGGGCTGCTGCACGCCTACCTGCTGTGGGCGGGCGACATCCTGGTCACGTACGCCCTCTGCGCGCTCGTGGTCTTCCGGTTCCACAGGCTGCGTCCCCGTACACTGCTCGTCCTGGGCGTGCTCGTTGTGTCGGTGCACACCGCCCTCTACCTGCTGTTCTGGTGGTCGCTGCCGTACTGGCCAGCCGAGAATGTGGAGGGGGTCCGCGTGTTCTGGAATCCCACGACCGAGCAGATCACGGGCGAGATCGCGGCTTACCAGGGTGGCTGGCTCGCGCAGATGGAGTACCGCCTCCCGGCCTCTCTCGCATTCCAGACACTGGTCTTTTTCATATTCACCGCCTGGCGGGCTGCCGGGCTCATGCTCATCGGCATGGCGCTCTACAAGATGGGAATCCTCAGTGCCCTCCGGTCGAGGCGGTTCTACCTGACGCTGACGGTCGTGGGGTTCACGGTGGGACTTCCCCTCATTACCTACGGCATCGCCTGGAACTTCGCCGCGGGGTGGAGCCTGGACTCGATGTACGGGGGGTCCCAGTTCAACTACTGGGGCGCGCCGTTCGTGAGCCTGGCGTACATCGGGATCGTAATGCTGGTGGCCCAGTCAACCCGACTGCGAGCCGTCTCGCACCCCTTCAGAGCCGTGGGCCGCATGGCCCTGAGCAACTACATCCTGCAAACGTTGGTGTGCACCACCATCTTCTACGGCCACGGCCTGGGATTGTTCGGGGAGGTCGAGCGCACGGGCCAGGTACTGATAGTACTGATCGTATGGGTGCTGCAGCTCATCGTGTCGCCGCTGTGGCTGCGGCATTTCCGGTTTGGACCGTTGGAGTGGTTGTGGCGCTCGTGGACGTACCGAGGGTGGCAGCCCATGCTCCTGGTGGAACCGGTGGCTGAGACCACCGGCGGAGCGCGCTAGCGTCGCCGCGGCTCGTATCCCTCGCCCCGCAGTCTGGCCACCTCTACGCGGGCCCGATCCACCGCCGGCTGGACCACCTCATCGCCGTTCTCCCACGCCGCGATGAACCGCTCGTACGCCTCGACGGCATGGTTACCCTCCCCTAGCTGCTGATAGAGCGCCCCCAGCTCCGCCCACGAGCGCACGAGCACGACCTCGCCGCCAATCGACTCGAGCTCGTCGAACAGCTCGTACGCCTCGACTGCGTCCCGCAGCTCACCGAGCTGTACCAGCAGGTCCGCCCACGCGTAGTGGCGCCGACGGCCCGGCGACCCCGACAGCTCCGGCGTATCCCGGTCATAGAAGTGGATATCGAGCCGATGGCGGGCGGTGGCGGTGTCGCCGCGCTCAAGGGCGAGGTGCGCCAGCATCGTGTGCCAGGTTCGCGAGCCCGTCGTGTCGATGTCGGCCAGGAAGCGCGACAGCAGTGTCGTGTCGCGCGAGCCCATGTAGGTGAGCAGGATCGTCGAGCTCGAGGTCGTGAGCCTCTGCTGGTAGTCGTCCGTGCCCCGCTCGTACTCGCGCGCCAGGAGATCGAGCCACGCGTGCCCTGCCTCGCTCAGGCGGGCGCTATCAACTCTGACGGCCGCGAGAGCCCCCAGGTGGGCAAACTGGGTCACCTGATCCTTCGTAAAGGGTGCCCCGCCGCCACCGGAGACCGTGTCTTGAGGGACCGCCGCCAGCAGGACCGTCAAGACCCTCCTGGCCTCCTCAACCATCGCGGCGGCGCCGAGAGTCCCGAGGACCCAATCGGGCGAGAGCTCGGTGAGGAGTTGCAGCGCCGCGCGGTCATCGGCAACGGCCTCACGCATGAGGCCTCCCGCCCGACTGTATTCCCCTTGCCGGAAGGCGAGCCACGCATCCCATCCGTCGGCAAGAGCACTCCTCCCCTCTGCCCGCAGCACAGCGATCTGGCTCTGCGCTTCCTCGTAGCGTTCCTCTCCGAGCAACAGCGCGAGCAACACGGTCCGTGCACGGGACGAGGCAGGTGCGGCCTCCACCCAAGCGTACGTGGCTTCTACCTGCGCCTTGCGGGCCTCCTCCCGAAGTCGCTCTACTCGGCGCCGCCCGTAGCGCGCCACCAGCGAGTCCTGCGGCGCGTAGACCGCAGAGTCCGGCAGGCAGAGCCAAGGGCTGTTCCCGCCGCACGAGCCCAGCACCCCAGTGATGTGCAGGTAGGCGACCACGTACGCGGAGTCGAGCTCCAGCGCGCGGCGGAAGGCGTTCAGCGCGATGCCAAGGTTGCCGGCCGAGTCCGCATGGGGAAAGTCCGACGCGCCGTCGTGGAAGTGCGCTTCCCCGAGCTGGTACCAGGCCTCGACGTCAGTCGAGTCGCGCGCGATCATCTGCTCCACGATGTCACGGGCGCGGGCGTACTGTGCCGCCTCGACCGCGGCGTAGAAGCGCGCGAGCATGCGGTAGCGCGACGGCAGGGTCTCGCTGTAGCGCAGTACCTTGGCGATCAGCTCACGGCGGCTCTGCGGGTCGGAACGCTCCAGTCCTGCCCACCCGTCGGCATCCACCAGTCGCATGTAGGCGAGGGCAAAGGTGGAGTCGATTGCGACGGCCCGCTCCAGATGCGCCCGCGCGGAATCGATCTCCAGCAGCTGCAGGGCCTGAATTCCCGCCAGGTACGCGCGGTAGGCCTCCAGCGAGCGCGTCGTCTGCGCCGTGAGTCCCGGCACTTCCCCCGTCGGGGCACCGCTCACGTCGAGAAGGCGCGCGGCCAACGAATCGAACAGGGGCCGGGGGTCTGCCGCGACCCCGGCCCGCACGATCTCCGTGGCAAGGCGCTCACCGGTGGCGACGTCGTGCACCTTGGCCTCTACCGCGATGGAGTCACGCTCCCGGCGAATGTCTCCAAGCACAAACGTGCCGACGCGCGCATCCTGCGCCATGTCCTGCGCGGCGTCGAAATCGATGTCCGCCGCCGACTCCAAGCCGCGGCGGCGGATGAGCGAGCTCGTGCGCTCGTCATCGTAGACTCTCATATCATCCCAGTGCCCCACCGCGAGGCCCAGGAGGTTCATGGATGCCTCTTCTAGGTAGTCGTTCTCTGCGTTGCCGGTGCGGTTCTCGAACGGAAAGAACACGATGCTCTGGCGCGGGTCACCCTCAACGCGATACCCGCGCGGCCAGAAAGTGAAGACCAGTGCTGCGAGCAGCACGGCGGCCAGCACGCCCGCAGCGAGCTTCCAGACCCTCGCCGCACCGGTGGCGGCCGCGGGCGCCGTCGCCGCACGCAACGCGTCACGGAACTCCCCGGAAGTCTGGTACCGCTCCGCAGGGTCCTTCGCCAATCCCCGCGCGATTGCCGCCACGACCGGAGCCGGAGCATCCGGCCGCAGGTCGCTGACCGGTCGCGGCTCCTCCGTCAGATGCGCGGCCATCACGCTCTGCGGCGTCTCTCCCGTGAACGGCTGCTCGCCCGAGAGCACCTCGAAGCCGACCACCGCGAGCGCGTACACGTCGCTGCGGGCGTCGAGGTTATAGTCGCCGGCCGCCTGCTCCGGCGACATGTACCCAGGAGTGCCCACCGCAGCGCCAACCGCCGTCAGGCGCGTGCCTTCGCGCGCTTCCTCGACGGCCCGGGCCACGCCGAAGTCCGTGAGCACGGCGTGGTCCTGGAGCAGGAGGATGTTCTCCGGCTTGATGTCGCGATGCACGACCCCATGCTGGTGCGCGTACGCCAGCGCGTCGGCTACCTCACCGAGGACCTGGGTCGCAAACTCGATGGAGAGCTTGCCCTCGGCCTGGAGGCGGTGCCGCAGCGACTCACCCTCCACATACGGCATCACGTAGAAAACGAGCCCCTCGCTCGCGCCCGCGCTCAGCACTGGGAGCACGTGCGGGTGCTGGAGATGGGCGGCCACCGCGATCTCCCGCTTGAAGCGCGCCGCGCTCACCTCGCTGACCATCTCCGGGGGAAGCAGCTTGATCACCACCCGGCGGTGGAGTGAGGCCTCAGTGGCGAGGAAGAGCCTGCTCATGCCGCCGCGCGCGAGCTCGCGCTCGACACGGTAGGCGTCGCCCACGGCAGCTTGGAGTTCGTTCAGGAGATCGGACACTAGCCGCTGCCTTCGCGCACCAGCCGCGCGATGCGTTGCCGCACGTCACTCACCACGGCCTGGAGCTCCGGGTCGGCACCCTCCCAAAGATCCACCAAGCGACTGTAGTAATCGATGGCCTGCTCGCGCTCACCCCGCGCCTCGTACACTTCCCCCAATCTGAGATAGACACCGGCAAGCTCCAGGGGATCCTCGAAGATTCGATCGTCGTCGGGCATCGTGACGTAACGCTCCAGCACGGCGAGGAGCGAGTCGCTGTTGCCGAGCGCGTCGTACGCACGAGCGAGGCCCGGTAGCACGCACACCGGACACCCGCCCTTGTCCGCGCGTCGGAACGCCTGGACAGCCTCCTCGGGCCGACCCGCGGCCAGGGCCACATACCCAGACGCGTGCTCGTAATCGATCTCCGCGAGGGGGCGGAACTCCTGCGGGACTTCCCGGTCGAACTCCTCTAGCCAGGACCGGGCGCGCTCCGGCCGACCGGCACGGGCGTAGGCCTCGGCTAGCTCCGTATAGGGGCGATCGAACGGCTCGAGACTGTCGAGTGGGAACTGCTCCAGGGCGGACTCAAGACGGGCAAGTGCTTCGTCGGGCCGACCGCGCACCTCCGCATCGTAGCGCGCAACGAACGCCAGCGTCTGGAGGTGCTGCGGGACCTGAAGACCCTGCCGAGCCCGTTCCTCGCCGCCACGGAGCTCGCGGTGCATGTCGCCCACCTGCCCCCCGACGGCCGCGACGTGCACCCGAAGTCTGGTGATCCAGAACTCGGTCGAGGCATCCATGTACTCCGCCCACGCGTCCACGGCCAGTGCTGCAGCGTCGTAGTCGAGCTCAGACCACGCGATGAAGTAGTCGTTGACGTGCACGGTGGGATGATCCCCAACCCGTGCCGCGAACTCCTCGTTTGCCACGCGCGCCGAATCGGGGCGGCCGAGCTCGATGTTCGTCACGACGACGTTGAAGGCCGAGTTGGGCATGTTCGGCTCGAGCTCGGCCGCACGCCGGTAGTACTCCAGTGCCCGCTCGTTGTCCCGCACTCGGCTGTAGAGCACGCCGATGTTGTTCACCAAGGAGGCGTTGTCCGGCTCGGATTCGAGCAGCTCCAGGTACGGAACCAGTGCCGCTTCCACCTCGTTGCGCTGCATGTGATACGAGCCGGCCGTCCACAGCCGCTCGCGCTCGGGGAGGCGGTCCCGGAAGCGGTACGCCTTCTCCATCGACTCCGCCGCGAGCGCGCGCTCGATGCCGAAGTTGTTGAGCGCGATGGCCAGGCCGCGGTAGGCACCCGCGAAGGCGCTATCGAGGGCGATCGCCTCCTTGAGCAGGGCGATGCCTCGGCCGAATTCACCAGCGTCCATGGCACGCCCGCCCTGGGAGTACTTGCGCAATGCCGGCAACGAGGCCGTGGCGACCCGCTCGAGCGGCGGGGTGCCGCGGATCGAGCGCAGCGACTCGCCAATGCGCTCGCGCAGGCGGTTGGAGAGCCGGTCTACCGCCTCGATGATCTGGGTCGAATCGCGCGCCGTCTCCCGTGCAGGCACCAGGACCTCGCCCGACTCCGCCGCCAACAGCTGGGCCGAGAGCACGTACGATCCACCCAGCGCATTGATCTCACCGGCCACGACCGCCTTGATGCCCTCGCGCACCGCCACCTCGCGGGCGATCTCCTCCGTCAGGGTATCAGGCGCCGCCTGCTCCATGCGTGCGAACGCCTCGTCCAGCTCGCTCCCCGACACGAGCGTTACGGAGGGCGACTGCCCCAGGTCCACGCGGAATGCTTCGGTCACGGCATAGGCCAGCGTGCTGTCGCCGGTGCGGTCCACGAAATCGGCGAGGATGATGCGATCCCGCTCCTCCAACACACCGGTTGCCATGAGGGTGCCCACCGGTCCGATTCCCAGCACCCGCATCGCCATGTATCCGCCGGCCACCACGGTCAGGCCTGCGAAGGCGATGACGCCGCCCAAGATGGCGTGGCGCCAGGTGAACCAGCGTCGCAGGCCCGTCGCCTCCGGTAGCGGCGCGGCCAGCGTGGCGCCTTTGGCCCGTTGTCGCTCCATACGCGACGTGACGAGCATGATCGGGAAGCCGGCCGCGAGCAGTACCACCGCACCAGGCAGAACCCAGCCGGGAAGTCCCACCAGATCCACTGCCACGTACACCAGGCCCAGCACCGCCACCGAGGCGAGTGCGTAGAGCCCAGCCACCTGCGCAGGCTTGGGTGCCGCCGGGTGCGCCGCCGGCACCGCCGCCGTGCTGCCGCTCGGTGTCGCCATCGCTTCCAGCGCGTGCAGCAGATCCTCGGAGCTCTGTACGCGGTCGGCCGGCAGCTTCTCCAGACAGCGCATCACCAGCGCCACGAGGGTGGGCGGAATGCTCGACCGGTGCGCGTCGACGGGTTCCGGGATGTCGGCCAGGTGGGCGGCCACTACAGCTTGCGCGGTGGGGCCGCGGAACGGCGGCTGGCCCGCCAGCAGCTCGTAGGCCATGACACCCACGGCGTAGATGTCTGCCCGGTGATCTACGTTGGGGTCGGCCGTCGCCTGCTCGGGCGCCATGTATGACGGCGTCCCTATCGCCAGGCCCGTAGCAGTCAGCCCCTCTCCGCCAGCCGCGCTCACTGCCTTCGCCACGCCGAAGTCCGCCACCTGCGCGTGCCGTCCCGAGAGCAACACGTTGTCGGGCTTGATGTCCCGATGAACCAGGCCGCGCGAGTGCGCATACGCCAGCGCGTCGACCACCTCGCGCAGGATCCGGGTCACCTCGTCGACGGGGAGCGCACCCTCTCGCGCGATGCGCGTGCTGAGTGACTCGCCCTCGACAAACGGCATGACGTAGTAGAGCAGGCCGTCGACCTCGCCCGAGTCGTACACCAGGAAGCGGTCGCTCCCCAGGGCGGCCGCGAGCTCCGGGTGCAGCACCTTGATCGCCACCTGCCGGCGGTGTTTGAGATCCTGCGCCAGGAACACCGTGGCCATGCCACCACTTCCGAGCACCCGCTCTACGGCGTAGCGATCGGCGAGCGCGACTTTGACCTGTTCCAGGGCGGCGGGCATGACGCCGAAGATAGGGGGTTGCGGTTGGTTGGGGAAAGGGCAGGTGTTGCCCTACGACTCTGCCTGAGGCGCTTCCCTGCGTGGAGGATGCTGCAGCGCGTAGAGCGCGGTCTCGCGCACGTCCCGGTCCCGGTCGTGCGCCAACGCCTGGAGCATGTCGCGCGCGACCTTCCCGCCAGCCAGCGCCAGGCCCTCAGCTGCGGCACGGCGCGGCGCGGTGGAGCGTCGTACCGCAAACAACCCACCGGGCTGTACCGCACGTGCCAGCACCTGGATGGCGGCCGGCGTGCCGATGCGGCCCAGCGCCCGGTAGTACTCGCACAACACGTCGAGGTTCTGCTCGCCCTCCGCGACCGAAACGAGCGGCATGACCAAGGCACCCAGGCGGTAGCCGCGCAACTCCCGGGCGACGGCGGTGCGCACCTCTGGATCCGGATCCCTCAGGACCTTGCGCAGATAACCGATCGCTGCGGGTGACCCGATCTTGGCCAACGCCACACCGGCAGCGTGTCTCACCCGAACGTCCTCATGCTTCACCGCTCCGCCCAGCGCCGGCACGGCCTCTACTACGCCCAATTCTCCGACGAGGTCGGCCGCGTTTCGGACCACGTACCACTCCGGGTGACTGAGCATACCTGCCACGACGTCGCCGCCGGACTCGATCTGACGCAGCGCGTGGAGGTAGGCCCGCCGCTCTGCGAAGGTCGGGGCTTCCACCAGCAGATCAATGAGCACCTTGGTGGCCCGAGTCCCAACGCGTCGAACGATCCGCACGACATCCTCCGCGAAGATCTCGTCGAACAGATACCGCGCGACCTGCTTCACCAGCTCCTGGTCGAGCACGCGCTGGAGCGTGATCCCGAACGCGCGCCGCGCGTCCTCGGTGATCGCGGCCTCCTCAGCATCCAGCAACGCCACCACCGCCTCGATGACCTGCTCGATTTCCTTCCGCTCCACGGCCTTCCTGATGCCTGCCTCGATCGGAGCCAACGCGTCGACCAGTCCTGTGCCACCCGGTCCGTCTCGCAGCTGGGTGACGGCGTTGGACACCGAGGTCGTACGCAGCGGCATCGTGCGCAACATCTCGCTGAAGGTGGCCTCACCCGAGGTCGTTACGACTCCGGCTACGCCTGGGGCTTCTTCCTGGGGAAGCACGCCACTGACCTGCAGTGCTTCGGTGATGCGCATTCCGCGGTGCTCCCGCGCCACCTCCCCCAGGTCGGTGGAAACGAGGGTCACGCCGGAGATCTTGGCGTCATGCATCTGTTGCGCGAGCTCCGCCCCCAGTCGTGAAGTGGCAGGGTCGGGAGCCAGCGCCCGCAGGAACAGCATAAGATCCAACGCCGGGGCCCGGTGCCCGATGTGAATCTCGGCGATTCCATGGGCCTGCATCTGCTGGACGAACAACGCAATGAACGGCGTCTCGGTAGGAACCCAGAAGCCCTCGACGGTGACCCCCTCCGGCTCGAGACCGCCCAACAGCACGGCGCACCTGACTTCGTCACGCACGGCTGGCAGCGGCAGACGGGGAAATCCCCGACGGTAACGTTGGGCGCATGGAACGCTACCCCCGGATGGGTACGGGTCAATTGTCAGTCCGGCCGAGGCCGGATATCGCTAAGATACCCCTGGTACCGTTCGCGGCAACGCGGGGGTCTCCCGTGACGCCGGCCGGCTGGCGCAAAGGCGTGCGCGCCATAGGTTTCGGAACCCTTCACCGATGACCAGCGCCATGCGATCCACCCTCCGATTTGCGATCCCCGTCGCGATCGGCGTCGCCCTCTGGTTCCTCCCGACTCCGGAGGGAGTGGACCCCAAGGGAGTGCACCTCCTGGCGATCTTCATCGCCACGATCGTTGGGATCATTCTCAAGCCACTTCCGATGGGCGCGGTCGCCGCGATCGGGATCTGTGCCACGGCAGCCACCGGCACACTGACCATCAACCAGGCGCTGACGGGGTTCGGCAACCGCGTCATCTGGCTCATCGTACTGGCGTTCTTCATCTCGCGGGGGTTCATCAAAACGGGGCTCGGCGCGCGCATCGCCTATCTCTTCATGGCCGCCCTCGGGAGGAGCTCGCTCGGACTCAGCTACGGCCTCATCGCCACCGACCTGGTGCTCGCGCCGGCCATCCCCAGCAACACAGCTCGCTCGGGCGGCGTGATCTTCCCCATCCTGCGGTCGGTGGCCGAAGCCTACGGCAGCCGGCCGGACGACGGCACGGCGCGTCGCATCGGCGCATTCCTCATCAAGGCTTCGTTCCAGGGCACGGTGCTCACCAGCACCATGTTTCTCACGGCCATGGCCGCTAACCCACTGGCCACAGAGCTGGCGGACAGCCAGGGAGTGAGCATCAGTTGGACCATGTGGGCGCTGGGTGCGGTCGTCCCGGGTTTGGTGAGCCTCGGGCTCGTCCCGTACCTGCTCTACCGACTCTATCCCCCCGAGGTGAGGGAGACGCCGAACGCCACCGCGCTCGCGCGGGAGCGACTCGCCGAGATGGGCTCCATGAAGCGCGACGAGTGGGTGATGCTGGGCTGCTTCGCGTTCCTGCTCACGTTCTGGATTCTGGGCCAGGCACTCGCTCTCCATCCGACGGTCACGGCCATGATCGGCCTGGCCATCCTATTGCTCACCGGTGTGCTGGTGTGGGACGACATCCTGAGTGAGAAGGGCGCGTGGGACACGTTGGTGTGGTTCGCCGCGCTGGTGATGATGGCGTCATTCATGACAGAGTTGGGGTTGATCCCGTGGTTCAGTGACCTAGTCGGAGGGGTGTTCGCCGGCTCCGGGTGGATCACCGCGTTCCTCGGACTCAGCCTCATCTACTTCTACAGCCATTACTTCTTCGCCAGCAACACGGCGCACGTCAGCTCGATGTACGCGCCGTTTCTGGGCGTGGCGCTCGCCGTCGGAGCACCGCCGCTGCTCGCTGCCCTCGTGCTTGCGTACTTCAGCAACCTCTCCAGCAGCATGACGCAGTATGGAACGGGTCCGGCTCCCGTGCTCTTCGGCGCAGGCTACGTCGAGGTCACCGACTGGTGGCGGCTCGGGTGGGTGGTGAGCGTCCTGAACATCGTCGTGTGGCTTGGGATTGGCGGTATATGGTGGAAGGTGTTGGGGATGTGGTGACCGCCGGGCTCGGGAGTGGCGCGGTGAGCCACCTGGCGAGGGTGCCGATGCGGATGCAGATTGGCCGATCCTCTGCTCTCGAGGACGAGGGGGTGTAATGAGGCCGGGTGTCGAGTTTCTGGGAACGGAGTTGGTGGAGCGCATCGTCGCGGAGGCGAGGGACCTGCTGCGCACCCTCGGCGTCGAGATCAACAACCCCGAGATTCTCTCGCTCCTCGCGGACCACGGGGCCGAAGTGGACATTTCGACGAAACGTGCCCGGCTCACCGACGGCATCATCGACACGGCAGTCGAGACCGCGCCGAGCGGGTTGTCCGGTACGCCAAGGTCGGGTCACAGTTGGAGCATCTCGCCTCCCAGAGCACGGCGCTCATCCCGGGCGATGTCCATCCCAACATCTCCGACAGCTACCGGCTCTTCCTAAGCCTCCTGTTCTGCGACAAGCCGGTGATCACCGGGGCGTTCACCATCGATGCCTTTGGCGTGATGCGCGACCTGCAGCTCGCCGTGCGCGGGAGCGAGGAGGCACTCGCCGCCAGGCCGCTGGTGGTCTTCTCCTGTTGTCCCACCGCGCCGCTGCGCTGGAGCGACGTGACGTCGCAGAACGTGGTGGACTGCGCCCGCTACTCGATTCCGGTGGAGTACGTCTCCATGCCGCTGACGGGGTTCGTGTCGCCGGTGACCCTGGTTGGCACGCTGGTGCAGCACACGGCGGAAACGCTGAGCGGCATCGTCATCAGCCAGCTCACCAACCCGGGCACGCCGGCCCTGTACGGCGGTTCACCGGCCGCCTTCGACGTGCGCTACGAAACGACCCCGATGGGCGCGCCCGAGACGATGATGATCGATTGCGCCTACAACGAGATCGGCACGTACCTGGGACTGCCGACCCAGGCGTACATGGCGCTGAGCGACGCCAAGCTGCTCGACGCGCAGTGCGGCATCGAGACGTCGATGGGTGCCACCCTCGCAGCACTCAGCGGGATCAACAACGTGTCGGGTCCCGGGATGCTCGATTTCGAGAGCTGTCACAGCCTCGAGAAGCTCGTGGTGGACAACGAGATCTGCGGCATGGCGCTGCGGGTCGTGCAAGGCATCGAGCCCAAAGAGGACTTCCCGGCGCTGCCGCGGTTCGAGGAGCTGCTGAAGGAGGACCACCTCCTCATCTCGAAGCACACGCGCCGCTACCTGCGCGAGGAGCATCACTTCCCTGGGCCGGTGATCGACCGGGCAAACCGCTCTCGTTGGCAGGACGAGGGCGGCACGACCCTCGGCGCCCGTGCGCACAGCGAGGTCGAGAGGCTGCTCACGGAATACGAATCCTCCTCTCTCGATGACACGGTCAGGGCGCAGATGACCGAACTCATGGCC
>JBDGXT010000260.1:0-2974 GCA_039584455.1 Gemmatimonadota bacterium | reverse complement strand
GACATGGACTTCGCCCGCCTCGACCTGTCGGAGCGGATGGCCGCGCTCCAGGATGAGCTCCCGGCCGACGCCGAGCGCCCGCGCATCGAGCCGTACGTGCCCGAGGAGTTCCGCGAACAGCAACGTGCCTTCCTGCGCTACACGCTGACCGGCCCGCACACCCTGGAAGCCCTCCGTGCCCACGTGGACGACGATATCGTCCCCGAGCTGCTCCAGGTGGACGGGGTGGCGGCCGTCGAGGTGAGGGGGGGGCGCGATCGCCTGGTCGAGATCGCCCTGGACGAGCGCAAGACCCAGGCGCTGGGACTCGATCCCGGCTACGTCTGGATGCGCATCAGCGAGCTGGAGTACGTGAGCGAAGCGGGAATCGTGGAGGACGAGGGGCTGCTCCGCACGCTGGCTATCCGCCATCGCACTGCCTCCACGGACGACATTCGGCGGGCGCCACTGCTCAGCGACCGGGGCCGGATCGTGCGTGTCGGCGACGTCGCCACCCTGCACGACACCTACGAGGAGGCGCGGAGTTACTACCGCATCGATGCTCAGCCCGCGGTGTCGTTCGAGATCCACAAAGAGGTGGGCGTCAATACCGTGGACGTGGCGGATCGCGTGAAGGCACGCCTCGAGGCGATCGAGAACCTGCACCCCCTGGGCGTGCGGGTGATCCTCGACGAAGACGAGAGCGAGGCCATCAGGACACAGCTCACTGATCTGCGCTACCGCGCGCTCATTGCCGCAGGCGTGATCTTCTTGGTGTTGCTGCTGTTCCTCCGGTCGTTCCGCTCGGCGGGGATCGTGTTCGCCACCATCGCGTTCTCGATCCTCATCGCGCTCAACCTCATCTACTTCGGCGGGTTCACGCTGAACGTGTTGACGCTCATGGGGCTGGCCATGGGCTTCGGGCTCATCGTGGACAACGCCATCGTGGTGCTGGAGAACATCTACCGGCGCCGCCGCGGCGGGGAGCCGGCCGAAGCCGCCTCCGAGCGCGGGGCCCGCCAGGTCGTGCTGCCGATTCTCGCCGCCACGCTCACCACGGTCATCGTGTTCATCCCGTTCGTCTACCTCCAGGGCGAGCTGCGCGTCTATTACATCCCGTTGGCCATCGTCGTGGGCATGGCGCTGATCGCGAGCCTGTTCGTGGCGTTCAGCTTCATTCCGGCGCTGGCGGCGAAGGTGCTGGGAGAGGGAAGCGACCGACAGGGGGCAGGGCCGCTCGCCGCTGGCTCCGTGCGGGGAGAGCACCGACCGCCGCTCTACATCCGCTTCTACCAGGGCCTCCTCGGCTTCACCCTTCGCTTCCCGGTCGTCACGGTGATTCTCGCGGCGGCGACCCTCGGGGCGTCGTACCACTACTTCGACAAGTACGTGACGCGAGGCGTGCTGTGGCGCTCGTGGTGGGGCGAGCAGACCTACATCGACATCGTTATCCGACTGCCGCGGGGCGAGGAGCTAGATCGCACCGACGAGTTGGCGCGCTTCTTCGAGGCGAAGCTGCTCGACACGCCCGAGGTCGAGCGGTTCGTCACCCGCGTCCAGTCGCAGTACTCACGTATCACGGTGACCTTCCCGGATTCGATCGAGAACAGCTGGCAGCCGGTCGCCATCAAGGAGCAGATGGTGGCCTACAGCAATCTCTTTGGAGGGGCCGAGGTCCGAGTGTACGGTTACGGTCCGTCGTTCTACGGCGGCGGTGCCGGCCCACCCAACTACTCCATCAAGGTGTTGGGCTACAACTACGAGACCGCGCGAGTCATTGCGGAGGACGTGGGGCGGCGCCTCGAACGTTTCTCCCGCATCCGTGACGTGGACGTGAACTCGGCCGGTGGATGGTTCACGCGGGACAAAGCCGCCGAGTTCGTGCTGGAGTTGGATCGGGCGCGATTGGGACTGCATGATCTGACCGCACGGGACGTGGTGTATCAGGTGGCGGCGGCCGTCTGGGGCCAAGTGCGTCCCGGCAACATCCGCGTGGCCGGAGAAGAAGTGCGCTTCGACGTGAAGCTCGAGGGCAACGAGGACGTGGATGTGCTCGAGCTCCAGGAGCTGCTCATCCAGACGCCTGCAGGGCAGGGAGTGCGCCTCGCCGACATCGCTACCTTGCGGGAGCGGGAGGTGCTCACGCGAATCGTACGCGAGGATCAGCAGTACCAGCGCTACGTCAGCTATGAGTTCCGCGGGCCCACGAAGCTGGGCGACCGGGTGCGCGATGCGGTAATTGCCTCGACGACGCTCCCGGAGGGCTATGAGATCGAGGGGGAACAGGATTGGACCTGGTCGACCGAGGAGCAGCAGCAGATCTACACCGTGCTTGCGATCTCCCTGGTCCTGATCTTCATGGTGACAGCGGCACTGTTCGAGTCGGTGCGGCAGCCACTCACCGTGCTCCTCACCGTCCCGATGGCGCTGATCGGCGTGTTCCTCATGTTCATCTACACCGATGCCAGCTTCACGCGCGAAGCGTACATCGGTGTCATCATGATGGGCGGGATCGTGGTGAACAACGCGATTCTCCTGGTGGATCACATCAACTACGTGCGTCGCACTGAGGGCGTACCCACCAGAGAGGCCATCGTGCGGGGGACGCTGGAGCGCGTCCGGCCGATTCTGATGACCAGCGCCACCACGATCTTCGGCCTGCTTCCCCTGGTGTTGTTCAGCGAGTACGCCGATGAGAACATCTGGAACGCCTTGGGATATGCACTGATCGGCGGGCTCGCCAGCTCCACCCTGTTGGTCCTCACCGTGACGCCGGCAATCTACCTCCTCCTCGAGGAGCGCCTCCCGAAGTTGTTCGGTCTCGCGCCACTGTCGGAGCCCGCAGCGGCTCCGGCCGGAGCATGATGCTGGGCGGCTGACGCGTGGGTGCGCCGGTCGTTCGAGTCACAAGGAGGTTTCATGCGGGTGCCGTTTGCAGCAGCCGGTACGGAGAAGCCCTGACGATGCGGCTGGACGAGCGGATCACGGTGGTGGA
>JBDGXT010000259.1:0-3156 GCA_039584455.1 Gemmatimonadota bacterium | reverse complement strand
TTCGCGCTGGCAGCGCCGGTGACCGCCCGTGCCGGCTGGGCGATGCTTCAGAGTCTCATCGCGTTCGTCGTCGCCGTGCTCGTGGCGCTTTTGGCCTTCGTCGCTCTGATCTACGTGCCGGCCGTTCGGTTCCTCGCTCGAAGGTCGGTGGGGAAGTTCCTCAAGGGGTGCGTCAGCCCGCAGGCCATAGCGGCTGCGACCGTCTCGTCGCCCGCCACGGTGCCGGCCATGCTCGAGGCGGCCGATGACGAGCTGCGAGTATCGGGTACGGTGTCCGGCTTTGTCATCCCACTGGGTGCCGGTCTGGGCCGCGCCGGCAGCGCCGTTTTCCAGGGCGCCAGCCTCGTGTTCCTCGCCTGGCTCTTCGGCGTCTCGCTGGCGGTCTCCGGCATCGGCGGCGCCGTCCTGGCCACGGTCATCGTCTCCTTCACCGTACCGAGCATTCCGGGCGGCAGTGTGCTGAGCCTCGCCCCGGCGCTGGGGACCGTGGGAATACCACTGGACGGGCTGGCCGTTCTGCTGGGCGTGGACCGGATCCCCGACATGGCACGCACCGCGACGAACGTCACCGGTACGCTCACCGCGACGGTGCTCGTCGATCGCCTCGAGGATATCAGTAACTGAAGGAACCGCGGGCGACGCCGGCCGGTGTTCGGTTGCGGCGCACCTGTGTCCGGAACCGGAACGCCCTCCCGCTAGCCTCGGGCACCTCCATCAGAAGCCCTCTCACACGTCCGGATGCCCTCTCGATCCTGTAAGTAAAGCTTTGTCTTGCAGTTGCGCCGTCAGCCGCTGCGTGGCGCGCCGGTCTGGCCCTGCGCGGATCCGCCTGGCCCGTGATCTGCTTAGGTGATCCTCGAGGGCAATCAAGGAGGTGTCCCGATGAGCGGCGTTTGGCACGACCTACGCTACGGTTTCCGTCAGCTGCGGAAGAACCCCGGCTTCACCCTGGTGGCCGTCATCTCATTGGCGCTGGGGATCGGGGCCAACACGGCCATCTTCAGCGTGGTGAACGGCGTACTGCTGCGGCCGCTTCCCTACGGTGAACCGGATCGGGTCGTCCACATCCTGAGTCTGCAGCAGGGACAGCTCGTCCGCCGGCACACTTATCTCGCCTACCCCGAGATCGAGGACATGCGGAACGAGAGCGCCAGCTTCTCGCAGATCTCCGCTTTCCGATCCTGGACCCCCATCCTGTACGGCACCGGCGAGCCCACCCGGGTTAACGGCAGTTCGGTCTCCGCCGGCTTCTTCCGGATCCTCGGCACGCAGCCGGCCCTGGGTCGCTTCTTCCTCCCGGAGGAGGAGGAGCTGGGTCACGAACCGGTTGTGGTCCTGAGCTACGGCTTCTGGCAGAGCTGGTTCGGTGGTGATCGTGGAGTAATTGGCCAAACCCTGGACCTGGATGGCGTTCGCCACACCGTCGTCGGGGTGGCTCCGGCGGAGTTCGAGGACCCGTTCCACAATCCTGTCCTATGGCGATCCCGGCCCCCGTATTGGGATGCGACGCGGCTCGCCCGGTTCAACCACAGCTGGAGGGCCATCGGGAAGCTGGCGGAGGGTGTCACGCTGGTGCAGGCCCAGGCGGACCTGGATCGCATCTGGCTGGGCCTGGCGGAGGAGTTCCCCCAGATCCACACGGGGGAGGCCGTGCGGCTGATGAGTGCGATGGAATGGACGGTCGGCGGCGTGCGGTCGGCGGTACTCATCCTGCTGGGAGCCGTAGGTCTGGTTCTGCTCATAGCCTGCGCGAACGTGGCGAATCTCTACCTGACCCGGACCGTGGTTCGTGGCCGCGAGGTGGCATTGCGGGCGGCTCTGGGGGCGGGTAACGGCCGCCTCGTCCGGCAACTGCTCACCGAGGTCTGTCTTCTTTTTGTTCTGGGCGGGGCGACGGGGTTGGCTCTGGCCTGGGTTGGGATGGACGCCGTGCTCGCTCTGGGCGGGGCCAACCTCCCGCGGATCTCCGGGGTTCGAATCGACTGGACGGTTCTGGGGTTCGCTCTGGGGATCTCGCTGCTCACCGGGATCATCTTCGGGCTGACCGCCGCCTACCAGGCCGTCCGCTCGGATCTCTCGGCCGCCCTTCAAGTCGGCGGTCGGAGCAGTACCGGCGACAGGGGGAGCCAGCAGCTGCGTAGTGGCCTGGTCGTGGCGGAGATCGCCCTGTCCCTCGTCTTACTGGCCGGCGCGGGGCTTCTCCTGAAGAGCTTTTGGAAGGTACACCAGGTGGACCCCGGCTTTCGGGCGGAGAACGTCCTCACCCTTAACCTCGCTCCCCGGGCCGGGGAATACACGGAGCACGTTGAGATCACCCGCCTCTACGAGGACATCCTCGACAGAGTGGGCTCGCTTCCCGGCGTTCGCGCGGCCGGCGCCATCAACTTGCTCCCTATGACCTCAGGGCAGAACTGCGAGTTTGTCTGGCCGGATGATCGTCCCCTCCCAACACGGGGCGATTTCGTGGATTACGATGGACCGACGTGCGCGGAGGTCCGGGTAGTGAGTTCGGACTACTTCCGGGCCATGGGGGTAAGCGTGGTCCGGGGCCGTGGCTTCACTCTTCAGGACGACGAGGCCGGCCCCCCGGTGGCGATTGTCAACCAAGCCGCGGCGGAGCTGGGTTTCCCGAGTGAGGAGTCGGTGTGGTTCGGGGTGGGGAAACGCGCCACCCTTTATGAGACCCGGAGCTGGCTCGCCAACGTCTCCCGCGACCTGGTAGGGGTCGTGAGCGACGTCCGGCAGATCGGACTCGCCGCGGCGCCGGTCCCCGCCATCTATGTTCCCCATGCACAGGAGCTGGATCCGGATCGCGGGCCGCCGTCTGGCAGGTGGACGAGAACCTATCCATCAGCGCGGTCTTCCCCATGGAGGCCGTCGTTTCTCGCACCGTGGCCGGACCCCGCTTCCGGACGGTCCTGCTTCTGACATTCGGGGCCGTGGCGCTTCTGCTCTCCGCTGTGGGCGTGGCCGGTGTCGTCGGCTACGCCGTCTCCCAGCGTGTCCCTGAGATCGGTCTCCGAGTGGCTCTCGGGGCTCAGGACGGGGACATATACAGACTGGTCATGGGCCAGGGCGCCATGCTCACCGGCCTTGGCCTGCTCCTAGGTCTCATCGGTGGACTAGCGACCACGAGGGTTCTATCCGGATTGCTCT
>JBDGXT010000258.1:0-4245 GCA_039584455.1 Gemmatimonadota bacterium | reverse complement strand
CATCTCGCCGAAGCAGGAACCCTCCTTGAGGACGGTGAGGGCTTCCTCGCCGGAGCCCGGGACCTGTCGCGAGATGCGGACCTCGCCCTCGGCGATGATGTACAGCCGATTGCCTGGGTCGCCTTCCTTGAAGATGGTCTGGGCGGACTGGAACTGTTGCTCCTTGCAGATCTCGGCGACGCGCTCGAGCTCCTGCTCGTCGAGATCTGCAAAGATGGCGGATTGCTTGATGAGCGCGACGTCCACACGGCCTCCCATGGCCGCACACGGCCCGGTGAAATGCAAGCTACCGGCGTAGCGGAGGCGCGGCAACCAAGGCCCCTGGTTCAGGCGCCCGATCTTCTCACGGCGCTGCGGATTCCACTCGCCGTGGCGTTCGTGCTCCTGGACTCTGCCGCGGCCCGGCTTGTCATTCTCGCGCTGGCCGCCGTGAGCGACTTCTTCGACGGGATCTGGGCTCGCCGCATCGGCGGCTCCCGTCTGGGAGTGGTGCTGGACCCTATCTGCGACAAACTGTTCATCGTGGCTGCCTTCGCAGTAGTGATGCGCGGCGGGTTGTTGAACACGTGGGAGATCCTCGGTGTGCTGCTCCGTGACATCGTGGCCCTCGTCGCGTTTCTGGTGGTCTGGATGCTGCGACGCCCCACGACCCTTCCCGCTCGAGCGGGCGGCAAGGCAGTGACCGTAGGACAATTGCTCACCTTGCTGGCGTTCCTGGCGGGCTCCGATCTGGTCCGGCCCCTGGCGTGGGCCACGGCAGCCATCTCGGTGTACGCCATCGCCGACTACAGTCGTGCCGCGCGGCACCGTTGAGGTGCCGGTGCGGGCATGACGGGGCTCGACTCATGCGAATCGTACCAGCGTTCTTTTCGCTGCTGATTACCGCGCCGCTCGCCGCGCAGGAGCCGGAACAGGAGCCGTTTCTTGCGGACACGGTCCCGCAGGAGACGCGGGTGCCGTGGGCCAAGGTCGGACTGTTCGGGTTCGGGGCCCGGCTGGGGGCGGACTTCGAGGGTGAGGGTCAGGCAGTGGTGAGCCTGGCGTTCGATCTCGGCTACGTGGCCGACGACCGGCTCCGCGTGCGTCTCTCGGGTGAGCTCGGCTTTCTCAACATCGACAACACCTATGTGACGAGCCTGGAGTTGGTGTACCGCTTCATGCCGGACAGTGCCAAGGCCATTCCGTACGTGGGAGGGGGAGTGGGACTGTTCGGACGGGCCGAGTGTGAGGCCGACCCCAACTGTCCGGAGCTGTGGCTGCAACATCGGACTGACGACCCGAAGGGGGTCCTGACGTGCCACAGGTGAGAGCGGTGGAGTTGGCGTGGTCGGGGGAGGGGCTGCGCTTCTCGGGCGCCGGCACCGAGCCCGTCACGCCCGCGATTCAGATCGATGGCGATGGCGATGCCGGGCCGAGTCCCATGATCGCCCTGCTGCTCGCGGCCGCCGGATGTGCCGGCGCCGACGTGGTGGTGATTCTCGAGAAGATGCGTGTCCGGCTCCACGAGGTCTCGATCGCGGTCGAGGGGACGCGCCGGGATGAGGAGCCCCGGCGCTACGTCTCGCTGCGATTCCACTTCCGGCTCGCCGGCGAGGGGCTGGATCGTGCAAAGGCCGAGCGCGTCGTCGGACTCTCGGTGGAGAAGTACTGTTCCGTGTTGAGCTCCCTGGCTCCCGACATTCCGATCGAGTACGACATTGAGCTGGCATAGGGTCGTCGTGCTGCTCTCGCTCGGGCTCGGAGCGCCGGCGACGCCGGCCCGCGCGCAGGGAACGCACGAGGTGCAGGCGCAGGCGGTGGCAACCGTGACCGCGAGGCAATTCGTGGGGGCCGGGCTGGGGTACGCCTATCGCACACGGGGACGGCTTCGCCTGGGGCTGCTCGCGAGCGCCGGGAGCTGGGAGGGTGACTTCGCCGGTCGGGTGGAGGCAATGGTGTCCTACCATCTCAGTCCGTTCCGACGCCGGGGAGTGACTCCCTACGCCGGGGGTGGAGCGACGATCACCTTCACGAACGTCGAGAGCAGCGAGTACATCCTGGTCGTTCTGGGGGTAGAGTCGAGCCCCGGTGGAAGGCGGGGGTGGTTTGCGGAGGTGGGTCTCGCGGGAGGTCTGCGCTTGGCGGCGGGCGTGCGGTTGCGGCTCGGATCAGCCCGTCGGTAATCGGCGGCCTACAAAGAACCCCGCCTTCAGAGCGGGGTATCCCCATGCACCGGCAGCCGCGACCGATGTCAGCTCGTGGCGCCGACCGGTGGGCTGTTGCGGATCACCGGCTGGCAGTACCGCTCGCCGAGGCGGCGGAGCTCAGCCAGCTCCTCCTCGCTGAGGGTGGTGTACCGCTCGGCCATGTACTCGATGGTGTCGTCGAACCAGTCGTTCTGGTGCTCTATCTGTGCCTGGAGGACACCGCATCGCAGGATGTGGCTGTACAGCTCGTCCCGGGCCCGGTCGAGCGCCGATGGGTTCTCGGTCTTCGGCTGCTGCATACGCTTTCTGCTCATACACCTGTTGTCGTTGATTGGTGGGCGCTGGTTTCTGCGTACCAAACGTAAACGGTGTCAGCGCCCCATGCAATCCGGTGCGAACACCTCGGTGTGAGTAGATTGCAGTGGTCAAACATCCGATCAAACGTGTGATCGGGCGCGGTGCCCACCTCCCAAGGAGCGAAGCATGTCCGAGCCAACGTACGACGACGCCCGCAGGAGGCGTTTGGTGGAGCTCTTGCGTGGTCTCGCCGCGCGGATCAGGGGGCTGACGGACGACGAGACCCTGCTCGCCGCCAGCCCCGAGCTGATCAGGCTCATGGGTGATGCCCGTAGCGAGCTCTTCCACTACGAGGTGCGCTCGACGTACGATACTCCCGAAGTGGCCGAGCGTCGGCGCATCGTGGAGCAGGCGCGCGAACAAATGGAGTCGCCGGATCTCGGCGACGAGGAGGATGGCGAGCCATGGCGCAGTCAAGAAACCTGAGGCCTTTCTACCTCAGCCTCGTCGTGCTGGCGGTGGCGGGAGCGGCAGGGATCTGGTGGGCGCGGCAGAGTAGCCGGGATGCCGGACCCCGCGAGGTAGGGCCGGTACCGGTGAGCGCCACGGCGTTTGAGGGGTACACCTTGGGGTCGGACTCCGCGCCGGTCGAGATCATCGAGTACTCCAACTTCGCATGTCCCTGGTGCGCGCAGTTTGCGATTCTCACGAAGCCCGACGTGCGGGAGCGGCTCATCAGCGCGGGGACGGTCCGGTGGGTGTATCGCGACTTCCTGCTGGGCGGTCACGAGGCGGGAAATCTGGCGCACGAGGCGGCGGCGTGCGCCGGCGAGCAGGGGCTGTTCTGGCCGATGCACGACCAACTCTTCTACAACCAGCGACGCTGGATGGAGGCTCGGCGTCCCGCGCGGACCTTCCGGGGTTACGCCCGGGACCTGGGCGTGAACATGGACCAGTACGATGACTGCATGGATGAGCAGCGGTACCTCGGGCGCATCCTGGCCACGAAGGAGCAGGCGCTGACCATGGGGATACAGTCCACGCCGACCTTCATCATCGGCGGCCTCATGGTCGCTGGCGCCATCTCCTACGACAGCCTGCGCGCGTTGGTGACGCGGGCGATGCCGGCCGAGACCCAATGACGCATCGGATGGCGATCGCCGCGCTCTCGGTGATCGGGTTCTTCATCAGCCTCTACCTCTGGCTGTGGAAAGTAGGCTTTCTGGGCTCGCTGGCCTGCGGGGACGGTGGCTGTGAGACGGTACAGCTCTCCGAATACGCCGACTTCCTGGGGGTGCCGGTTCCGTTCTGGGGGATGGTGGGGTACGTGGTGCTGCTCGGCGCGAGCGTCGTCGGGTTGCAGCCGCGGTGGGTCGAGCGTCGGGAACCGACCCTGCTGGTTGCTCTGGTTTCTGGGGTCGGTGTGGGCTTCACCGCCTACCTCACCTACCTCGAGGCGGCTGTGATCCACGCCTGGTGCCGCTGGTGCATTGCGTCGGCAGCCATCATCGCATTGATCTTTGTGATGGCGCTCGCCGGGATGCGAGCCACGTCGAGAGCCCCGCAAGCGAGTTGAGCCCCGAATCCCCCCGGAGCGTGAGGCGGCCGTGAGGCGCTGCGCTCCGTACAAACCTGTGACGAAGTACCTGGAAACCACCGACCTCGCTCTCTTTACTTGTCAGGGCGAGGAGCGGCGTGCGTTCGCGCTGCCCCGGAGGAGTGGTCCAGTGACAACCGGTTCCCGAAGCGAGCAGATCCTGTC
>JBDGXT010000034.1:0-11175 GCA_039584455.1 Gemmatimonadota bacterium | reverse complement strand
TGGTGAACACGGGGTGGACCGGCGGGCGCTTCGGCGTGGGCAAGCGGATCAGCATCCGCCACACCCGGGCGCTGCTCAACGCGGCGCTCGATGGCAAGCTCACCAAGGTGAAGTACCGCAAGGACAAGCTGTTCGGGTTCGAGGTGCCCACCAAGTGCCCCGACGTGCCGGAGGACGCGCTCGATCCCTCGGCGTCCTGGGGCGACAAGGACGAGTACTGGAAGAAGTACGATGCCCTGGCGGCCCGCTACATCGAGAACTTCAAGCTGTTCGCCGACGGGTGTCCCCCGGAGATTGCGGCGGCCGGCCCCACGCGGCTCGCCAAGGCGAAGTAGGCAGGAGGGTACATGAGCGAGACTCGGCGTGATCAGTTCATCAAGCGGCTGTCCTCGGTGGGCATGGGGACGCGGGAGTCGGTCCACGTGCTCCTCGGGAGCGTCGTGTACGACGTGCGCGAACAGGTGGTGCGCAAGCAGTTCAAGGACGAAGAAATGGATGCGGTGGTCGCATTCCACGACCAGGCAGAGGCGCTGTGGCGCGACACGCTCTCCACTGACCCGCCGCTCGACGCCGAGCAGATGGTCGCCCGCCTGGCGAAGCTGCGCGATGCCTGCACGGGACCGCTGGGACTCTATCAGGCCAAGCTGGAACGAGGGGCGCGGAGCGCCGAAGAGTTCCACAAGGAGCACTCGCAGGACTGAGCGTGGCGCGCCGATCGCGTTCGGTCCGTATAGGCGGCGCCGCGGCGGGATTCTTCTCCCTCGCGGCGTTGCTGCTCGTGGCCAGCGCCTGCGGCAACGACTCCGGCCCCGATCCGGCGGAGCTTCTCGGCATCTGGGACTACCGACTCGCCTATAGGGACAGCGTGACGGGAGACACCCTGGTGGTCGCAGGCACCGTGGCGATCGACCAGGCCGCCGACACGACGTTCAGCGGCACGTTCAGTCTCACCGATGCGTCACCGAGAGCTCTGGCGGTGGACTCGATCATGCCGGTCACCGGAGTCGTGACTGACGGCCTGGTGGACTTCCGGATCGACGGCTCGCAGGCCACGGTGCGGCATCGCGGCGATTACGACTCCAGTGTCATGTTCGGCATCGCCCAGGCGACCCCGACCGTCGCCGATACGCTCCTCTTCACCATGTGGTGGTCATCGGAGAACTGACCATGAAAGCCATTGCGGAGGTGCAGGTCATACCCATCGGGAGCGGCGTGTCGGTGCGCGAGGAGGTGAAGCGCGCACACCGTCTGCTGGAGGAAGCCGATCTCGGCGCCCAGCTCCACTCCAACGGCACCAACCTGGAAGGGGAGCTGGAGGACATCTTCGCGGCGATCGCGCGGGTGCACGAGACGCTGCACGCCGAGGGGACGGTACGGCTCTCCACCCACATCAAGGTCGGCACCCGTACCGACAAGGATCCGAGCCTCACGGGCAAGCTGTTCTAGAGCCCGCAGTCCCCGGCCCCGCAGGCACTGTACGCGCTTGCGGGGCCTCCTCCATGCGGGAGAGATTTCATCGGAATGGCGGGTCCAGACCGCTCCCGACGAAACCCGGCAGTGCACGGGGGCGTAAGGGGGTTAATCGGAATCGAGGTCTCCACACATGCCATCCCGTGCCATCCCCATCGCGGGCGGGCTCGTGCTGCTCACGGTGGCCGGTATCGGCTGTTCCGCGGCGGGCGGTGACGAGAACGCTCCAGCCTACCCGTTCGAGGTCGGCGTCGCCGAGCTGGGCGCCATCCAGGTCAAGATCGAAGAGACCGGCGTGGTCGAGCCGGAGCGCCAGATCGTCGTCAAGTCACCGATCTCGGGCGTCGTGCGCACGCTGCACGTCCGGGAGGGCGACTCGGTGCGGGCCAGCCAATTGCTGGCGACGATCGTGCCGGACATCGCCCAGGCCAATTTCCTGTCACAGCTGCGCAGCGACATCAGCGCCGCCGAGATCTCCGTGAACAACCTGCGGAGGGAATACGAGCGTGCACTGGAACTCGAGGCGCGCTCGCTCATTTCCGACGCCGATCTCGAGACCGCGCGGGTCGCGCTGGAGCAGGCAGAGAACGATCTGCATGCCAGTCGGGCCCAGCTGCGCCTGATGGAGGAGAGCGGCGTCACCGCCACGGACGACGCGCAGTCCGCCCGCATCACCGCACCCGCTGCGGGTGTCGTGATTCTGCGCGGCGTGGAGGAAGGCGAGACCGTGGTCGGCGGCACCAGCGCCTTCGGCGGCGGCACCGAGCTATTCACTATCGCGGACCTGTCGACCCTGCTGATCAACGCTGCCATCAACGAGGTGGACATCGGCAAGGTGAGAACGGGTGACATCGTGTCGATCACCGTGGATGCCTTCCCGGGGGATACCGCCACCGGGCTCGTGCGACTGGTGCCTCCGGCCGCACGCCTGCAGGAGCGCGTCCGTGTGTTCGACGTCGAGATCGAGGTCCAGGGTGGAGCGGAAATCCTGCGTCCCGGCATGACGGCGAACGTGCAGATCTCGGGTCCCACGCGGGAGAATGTGGTGCGACTCCCCGTCGAAGCCGTCTTCTTCGTACAGGGGCGTCCTACCGCCTACCGGCTGGTGGACGGTACTCCCGAGCCGACGCCCGTGACGCTGGGCCTGAGCGATCTGTCCTACGTCGAGATCCTCGAGGGGATCTCCGAGGGAGACTCGGTGGCGCTCGAGGATCCCGCCGAGGCGGCGCGCCGGGCGCGCCTGGGCCGCTGATCGTGTCCTTGCTCGAGGCCCGCGGCATCACCAAGGTCTACCGGCTGGGGCAGGTCGACGTCCAGGCGCTGCGGGGAGTGGACCTGGACGTGCACGCCGGGGAGTACGTGGCCATCATGGGGCCGTCGGGATCCGGCAAGAGCACGCTCATGCACATCCTGGGCTGTCTCGACTCGGCCACCGCCGGGACCTACCACCTGGACGGCACGGACGTCAGCACGCTGCAGGGCCGACCCCTCGCGCGTGTGCGGAATCAGAAGGTGGGATTCGTATTCCAGACGTTCAATCTCATGCCCCGACTAAACATCGAGGAGAACATCGCGTTGCCGCTGCAGTACCGCGGCGGGTTCTCGCGGCGGGAACGGCGCAAGCGCGCGCGAGCATTACTGGAACGTCTAGGACTAGGGGACCGCATCGGGCACCGGCCCGACCAGCTCTCCGGCGGAGAACGGCAGCGTGTGGCAATCGCTCGGGCGCTGATCGGCGAGCCGGCCATCCTGCTCGTGGATGAGCCGACTGGCAACCTGGACTCCACGGCCGGGGCGCAGGTGTTGAAGACGTTCCGCGAGGTCCATCAGAGCGGCAACACGATCGTGCTCGTCACGCACGACGCGAATGTCGCCGCCGAGGCACACAGGACCGTGCACATCACCGACGGACAGGTAGCGGCGTGAACTTCTGGGAGTCATTCCTCGTCGGGCTGGACGAGGCCCGTCGCCACCTCGGCCAGACGCTGCTCTCGCTCCTGGGACTCATCCTGGGCACCGGGAGCATCGTCACGGTGCTTGCCCTGTTCGGCGGGCAGACGAAGATCACTCAGGAATACGTGGCCGAGGTGGGCGGGTTCGGGACCATCATCGTACGCGACCGCGAGCTGCCGGAGCAGCCGACGGCGCAGGAGCTCGCGTCGGATCGGCTGACCTACCGCGATGCGGCGTACCTCAAGGACAATGCGACGACGCTGTCCGCCGTCGCCCCGGGCTTCTACGACCAGATGCAGTACCGGGTCGGCAGCACGCACTTCCGGGGACCCGTCGTCGGTACGACACCCGACTACGCCGTGATCAACGACATTCGACCGATGGCGGGGCGGTACCTGAGCGACCTCGACGTGCGGCGCAAGGCCCGCGTCATGGTGTTGGGATGGAAGTACGCGGACTCCCTGTTCGGTCACGCCGAGAACGCGCTGGACCGGCTCGTGAATCTGGCCGGGAAGAACTACCGCGTCGTGGGCGTGCTGCAGCGGGAGGAGTTCTACTTCGCCCCGTGGAGCGGCAATCAGCTCGAGTACCGCAACGAGCGAGCCTATATCCCGATCACGACCGCCTTCAGCCAGTACACGGGGACCGACGACCGCCTGGTGTTCCTCACGCTCAAGGCGGTCTCCCCTACGGCCGTACAGGTCGCGCGGCAGCAGGTCACCGCCATGCTCACGCTGCGCCACGGCGTGGAGGACTTCTCCATCGAGCGCTCCGGCAGCTCCGCGGACGACGATGCCCAGTTCTTCATGCTGTTCAACTTCATCTTCCTGGTGGTGGGCGTCGTTTCGCTCATCGCCGGCGGCGTGGTGATCGCGAACATCCTGCTCGCCTCGGTGGTGGAGCGCGTACGGGAGTTCGGCACGCGCATGGCGCTGGGGGCCACCGCGTTCCAGATCTTCGGCCAGGTGCTCGTGCAGGTGCTCGTGATCACGGGGCTCGGCGGCCTGCTGGGGCTCGCGCTGGGGACCGCGCTCGCCGGGACCGCCGGCCACTTCATGAGCATGCCGGCAGCCGTCACGGGGCCCATGGCCGCCGTGGCGATCGGCACCTCGCTCACCGTCGGAGTGGCGGCTGGCCTGTACCCGGCGATCCGTGCGGCGCGCCTCTCGCCGGTGGAGGCGTTGCGCTATGGCTAGCGGCCGGCTCGGGCGGTGGGCCACGGACTGGGCGGAACTCGGTCTGGACGCCGCACGTGAGATCTGGGCTCACAAGATGCGCTCGCTGCTCACCCTGTTCGGCGTCGTGTTCGGTGCGGCCTCTGTCGTCTCTATGACGTCGCTCGCGGCCGCCGTCCAGAGGATGGCCACCGACGAGATCATCCGCGTTGGCATGCCGCGGACCGTCGCGTTCTACGACCGGGGACCGCGGTCCGACGCCATGCGCGCCGCCGAGCTGCGCCACACGGGCATCCGGATCTCGGACATCGGAGCTCTGGAAGAGGTACCGGGCGTGGCAACGACGTACGGTCGCAACTTCACGGGACGCCAGTTGGTCAGCACCCCGCGCGACCAGCGCACGGTGCCGGTGGACGGGATCGACGCCGGATACCTCCGCTACCGCAACTGGCCGGTGGTGCGGGGCCGCGAGTTCGTGCCGCTCGACATAGTCAATGCCTCGCGTGTTGCCGTGCTCGGCTCGGAGCTGGTGGCACCCTTCTTCGGAACCGCCGATCCCGTTGGGCGCACAATCGAGATCGAGGGCATCCGCTTCCGCGTGATCGGAGTCGTCGCACCGATCGAGTTCGAGTTGATCCCGGTCGACCAGTCCTTCCTCGCCCGCCGCGTGTACGTGCCCTACACCTACGTCACTCTGTACCACAAGGGCGCCGGGCGGGTCGACAATGTGCTGGTCGACGTGGCCGCCGATGCCGACTTCGCCACGGTCATGGACGCGGCCACGGTCCGGCTGCGCCGCCGGCATCACGGCGTGGAGGACTTCGCGATCGAGAACGAGGCTGCCGAGGTGAGGTCCACCCTCGCCATGGCAGACGGCGTCCTGCTCGGGTGGAACGGCGTGCTGTTCACCATCGCCGGAGTCACGCTCGTGGTGGGCGGCATCGGGCTGTTCAGCGTGTTGTTGATCGCCGTGCGTGAGCGCGTGCGCGAGATCGGGATCCGCAAGGCGTTGGGGGCCGACGACCGCGACATCCGCAGGCTGTTCCTCGCCGAATCGCTCACCCTCGCGTTGTTGGGCGCGGCCATCGGCATCGGCGGCGGCGCAGGGCTCATCAAGGTCACCGAGCTCATCGCCCAGCAGTTCGGGAAGGAGTTCGTCATCTCGGTGAGCGTTTCGGGCGCCGTGATGGCCGTGCTCTTCGCCTTCGTCGTCGGCATCGTGTTCGGCTGGTACCCGGCCAGTCGCGCGGCCAGGCTGGATCCGATCGAAGCGATTCGAGAGCTCTAGAGCCGGGGGTCGATAATCGCCTTCGTCACCCGCAGGTTCGCCACGTCGTCCAGCGCCCGATCCGCCTGCCCCAGCCCGTAACGCGCGCCGATCACCTTGTGGAAGGGAAGGCTCTCCCGATGGCGGGCCAGCATGTGGAGGGCGCGCACGATGTGCCGGAAGTCGGTGCCCCACTGCCCGAAGATGTCCGCATGCCGTCGGTTGATGTGGATATGCGGATTGATCGTGACGGTGCCGGTGTCGGTATAATGCCCGCCCACGACGTAGGTCCCCCCGTCCCGTAGCAGATCCAAGGCCTCGGAGATCGCGACAGGATTGCCGCTCGCCTCGATGATCACGTCGGCGCCCCTCCCATGGGTTGCGTCGCAGATAGTGTCCTTGCGATCCTCGAGCGAGTGCTCCTCGAGCGAGAGGACCCGGTCGGCGCCCAGCTCCCGCGCCAGATCGAGCCGGGCCTTGGGGGCGCCGATGACGATCACCGCACCGGCTCCCCGCAAATGCGCGAACGCCGCCGCCGCGAGCCCCACCGGCCCGGATCCCTGCACCACCACCGTGTCGCCCATGGTCAGCTCGCTGCGCTCGACCGCGGCGAATCCGGTGAACAACCCGCAACCGCCACCGATCACGTCGTCGGGCGTCAGCCCCTCCGGCAGTCTGAGCACGCGAACGCCGGGCCGCAGGTAGATCCGCTCGGCCCATCCCCCGAGCGGCCCGTCGTGCGCAGAGTAGGTGATGCCGTACACCCGTCGCTCGGGGCAGCGATTGGGCTGGTTCACCACCGTGCAGTGGTAGCAGGCGTTGCAGACCTCGTGCACATCGTAGAACGTGACCACGTCGCCTGACCGCAGGGGTGCACCCAACGCGTCCCTCTCGACACCTCGATTCTCCAGGATGCGGCCCACGCTCACGTGTCCCGGAATGATCGGGTAGGGCACGCCTTCGAGGCGACCGTGGTGCAGGTGCACGTCGGTGCCGCACACCTCGCTGGCCAGCGTCTCCAGCAGGATTCCCCCCTCCTCCACCACGGGGTCGTCGATCTGCCACTGCGCGATCGGCGCCCCCGGCTCCGTCATCACTGCCGCACGTATGGCCATGCTACCCCCGATGCAATCCGATGCAGCCAAGAACGTCATCGAAGCGCTCGTCGCTCCGCAGGTCGTCGAACAGCGGGTCTACCTCCAGGAACACCATGTGGAGTGCGCGCTCCCGGCAGGCCCGCTGCAACCACTCGAAGGCCTCGTCGAGTTCCCCGAGCCCCATGTGGATCACGGCGAAGTAGTCGGCGGGAACATACGCCTCCTTGGCACGCACCTTGAGGGCGTTCAGGATGTCACGTGCGTCATCCATGCGGTACGCCTGCGTGTAGGCATAGGCGAGGTACGCCGCCATACCCGGATGGTCACCCGACGCGGTCATCCCGCGCCGTAGCGCCACCTGTGCCTCCTTGAGCATCCCCTTCTTGATGTAGGCTTGGCCCAGGAACCAATTGAGGAAGACGTACTCCGGATCGAGCTCGATGGTCTTGAGGAACCGCTCGATGGCATCGTCGTAGCGCCGGCAGAAGTAGTGCACCCAGCCGAGCCCGGCGTTGATGGTAAGCCCCAGCGGTTCGAGGCGCTGCGCCCGCGTGATCCTCTCGGTGGCCTCCTCGAGCCGCCCGCGCGAGGCCAGGTACTCCGAGTACGAGTGAAGCGCCGTAGCATCTTTGGGATTCAACTCCAGCGCCCGCGTGAGACACCGCTCGGCACCGTGCCAATCCAGATCGTAATAGTGATTCACGACCCCGAGGGACGTGTGCGCCTCGGGGAGCATCTCGTCGATCTCCAGCGCCTTGAGCGCGGCCACGTGCGCCTTGGGGAAGGCCTCACGTGCGGGCAGGAAGCGGTACCACGCCAACAGATTGTAGGAATCGGCCAAGCCGGCGTAGGCCAGGGCATAGTTGGGATCCCTAGCGATGGCCCGCTCGAAGTACTCGATACCCTTGGCGAAGCCGCTGCGGCGGCGCGTCTTCTCCACATACCGCCCCTGGAGGTACAGCTGGTAGGCCTCGACGTCGTCGGTGTAGCGCCTCACGACACGGGTGCGCTGCTCCTCGGCAAACCGCTCCCGCAAGGTGGAGACGATGGCCTCGGCGATCTCGTCCTGGATCGCGAACACATCCTCCATCTCCCGGTCGTAGCGCTCCGACCAGAGGTGGTAGCCGTCGGCGACGTTGATCAGCTGGGCGGTGATGCGCAGGCGGGTACCCATTTGCCGCACGCTGCCCTCCAGGATCGTCGACACGCCCAGCTGCGCTCCGATGTCCTGCAGGTTCCGGTCGATACCCTTGAACGCGAACGCGGAGGTGCGCGCCGCGACACGGAGGCCCTCCAACTTCGTCAGCGCATTGATGATCTCCTCGGTCATCCCGTCGCTGAAGTACTCGTTCCCGGGGTCTGCACTCATGTTCTGGAACGGCAGGACCGCGATGGAACTCGCCTCCGGCTCGGGCAGCTTGACCTTTCCGGGGACCACCAGCGCCTCGACGAACTCCTCCGCGGTGTCGAACCGCTCGCCAGGCGTCTTGGCCAGCGCCTTGTGCAAGGCGGCATCCACGTGCTCCGGCACGGCTGACCGCTTTCGGCGGGCCGACGGAATCGGGGCAGCGAAGCACTGGGCAATGACGGCGTGCGGCGTGTCCCCCTTGTACGGCGGCTCACCCACGAGCATCTCGTAGAGCACACACCCCAGCGAGTAGAGGTCCGAGCGGCCATCGAGTGCCTGCTCGCCGCTCGCCTGCTCGGGGCTCATGTAGGTCGGAGTTCCCACCGCGATGCCCGGCTCGGTGATGACTTCGGTTCCGGGCCCTCTGCCGACCCCGATCGCCCGCGCCACTCCGAAGTCGGTCACCACCGCGTGCCCATCGGAGACGAGGATGTTGGCGGGCTTGATGTCCCGGTGCACCACGCGGTGGCTGTGGGCATACCCCAGGGCGCTCGCGACCTCGCGCGCAATGCGCAGGGCCTCCGCGACCTCCAGTTGGCCCTCTCGGTCCAACCGCTCGCGCAGGGATTCGCCCTCCACGAACGGCATGACGTAGTACAACAGGCCATCCACATCGCCGGAGTCGTATACGGGCAGGACGTGCGGGTGGGCGAGCTTCGCTGCGATCCCGATCTCTCGCAGGAATCGGTCGGATCCGACCGTCACCGCGAGCTCGGGACGCAGCACCTTCACCGCGACCTTGCGGCGGTGCTTGCGGTCCTCCGCGAGACACACCGTGGCCATGCCGCCGCGACCGACCTCACGCATGATGGCGTAGCGGCCGGCCAGCGCCTCGCGCAGACGCTGCGATATCTCTACCATGAGAGACCTAAGATGGCCCCTCGCTCGCGCCCCCGCGACCCTTGCCGAACCGTGCCGAACCCGGTTCCTTTCAGCGGCCCATCACCCACTACAGCATGTCGCTCATCGGACGCCTCCGCACGATCTTCACCATGGGAAGGGGAATGGCCACGGGCCTCTCGGAGCTCAAGGCCGGCCCCGACCCCATCGCCCTGTTCGCCAACTGGTTCGCCGCCGCCCGCCGGTCGGGCATCTTGCTGCCCGAGAGCATGGCGCTGGCTTCCAGTACGCCGGATGGCGTGCCCTCCGTCCGCATGATGTTGCTCAAGGGCTTCGGCGCCGACGGATTCGCGTTCTACACCAACTACGAGAGCAGGAAGGCCACGGAGCTGTTCGAGAACCCGCGGGCCGCCATCGTGATGCACTGGCCGATCCTGGAGCGACAGGTGCGCATCGAGGGAACCGTGGAGAAGCTCCCGCCCGAGGAATCCGAGGCCTACTTCGAAACGCGACCCCGCGGAAGCCAGCTGGGTGCCTGGGCCTCGCAGCAGAGCGCGGAGCTCGAGAGTCGGCAGGTGATGGAACGGCGCTACCGCGAGCACGAGGCGAAGTTCGCGGGCGGCGACGTACCGCTGCCCCCCTTCTGGGGTGGCTTCCGTCTCGTCCCGCAGCACATCGAATTCTGGCAGGGACGGCTCAACCGGCTGCACGACCGGCTGCGCTACACCCGCGAAGGCGATGGCTGGGCGGTGACCCGCCTCTACCCATAGCCCCACCTAGCGGCGGGCCGGCAACGGATCGTCGCCCGTGACGAACGACTCGATGAACAGCCTGGCCACGTCCGAGCGCAGCACGTTGCTGTCGCCCCCGAGCCCGTAGGCTCGGCTCAGCATGCTCGTATTGGCCAGCACCACGAAGGCGAGTCCCTGCTCCGGCACCCGCACGATCAGCGAGGAGTTGGCGTCCCACCAGCCGTAGTGCCACTGCAGCTCGATCCCATCATGCTCGTGGATGAACCACCCCAGCGCATAGGCGAGCGGGTTGCCGTTCGGGGCTTCGGCGGGCGTGAACACCGAGTCCCACGTCGCGGGCTGGAGCAATCGTCCCTGATCGATGGCAATGGAATACGCGGCCATGTTCTCGACCGAGGCGATGAGACCGCCGGAGGTCCCGAAGTACGAGGGATAGGAGGACCGGACCACGCGTCCCCCCTGCCACTCATAGGGCGCCGCCATGTTGGCGACGAATGCATCCCGGTCGAGACCCGTGAGCGCGAAGTACGTGCTTCTGGTGTTGGGAGCGGTGTGACCTAGCTGGAGCGGCTGGAGGATCCGCTCCACGAGGAGCTCCCCGAACGCGCGCCCGCTGGCAACGAGAATGACCCGATCGAGCTCACCGAACCGGTTCCCGTTGTACTGGAACGTGGTGCCCGGCACGCCCTCGGAGGTGTGCGTGAGGACGTGCCGCACCAGCACCGTCCCGTTGGCCGTGAGATCCACGCCATAGTCACTCACCGGATCGTCCAGGTTCACCAGTCCTTGCTCGACCAGTTGCATCAGAATGGTGGAAGCGAACGTCTTGGTGAGGGACGCCAGATGGAAGCTCGTCGTGGGGCTGACACGTCGGCCCTCATCCACGTTGACACGTCGGCCCTCATCCACGTCGGCGAACCCGAAGCCCATGGACCAGACGATCTCCTCGTTCTCCACGATGGCCGCCGCCATGCCGGGGATGTGGAGCCCCACACGCAGCGTATCGAGCTGGGCCGCGAACCCGGTGAGACCCTCCATGTACTCCACGACAATCGCGTCGCCATTGGAGCCCGGACCGACGCCGTCGGACCCGCAGCCCAACGCGAGCAACATGAATACGAGTGTCGTGTAGCGATTCACGGCCGCTCCTTCTCGGTGCTCCTGCTTTGGATACGTCCTGGCTCACGCGCCGGTTTCATGGCCCCGAGCCGTT
>JBDGXT010000257.1:0-3001 GCA_039584455.1 Gemmatimonadota bacterium | reverse complement strand
ACCCCAAGCCTGAGTGCGGATGCCCGAGACGCCCCCGATCGCCCGCAAGCTCGCGGCCCTCGAGAGTTTAGGATTCGAGCGCGTCGACCTCTCGCCCGTCACCACCGAGGCGGTCCGCCTGGGTCGCAGGGCGTTCAAGGTCACCAGCGCGCGCCCCGCCATGGGCACGCTCGTCTCCATCACGGCGCTCGCCCGTTCGCAGCCGCGTGCCGAAGAGGCGATCGGACGGGCGCTCGAGGAGATGGACCGGCTGATCGGCGTGTTCAGCCGGTTCGAGGGCACGTCGGCGATTGCGGAGCTCAACGACGCCGGCCGGCTGGACTGCGCACCGCCGGAGTTCTCCCACGTCCTCTCCCGTTCCCTCGCGTACCACGAGCAGAGTGGCGGCGCCTTCGACATCACCGTCGAGCCGCTGGTGGACCTGTTCCGCGACAGGCTCGACGGCGTGACGCCGCGAGAGCCTACGGTGGGCGAGATCAGGGAGGCGCTGGAGCTGGTGGGATCGCACCACGTCGTGCTGTCGCGTGGCAGCGTCAGCTTGGCGCGGGCCGGCATGGGGGTCACGCTCGACGGGGTCGCCAAGGGCTACATCGTGGACGCCATGGCCCGAGCGCTGGCCGACCATGGGGTCGAGAGCTACCTGATCAATGCGGGCGGCGACATCAGGGCGAGCGGACGCAAGGAGCGCCGGCAACCCTGGACGGTCGGGGTGCAGGATCCCTGCAAGAGCGGATCCTTCCCCGACACGATTCACCTCACCGATGCTGCCGTAGCCACCTCGGGCAGCTATGAGATCTACTTCGATCGCGACAGGACGTACCACCACATCGTAAGCGCAGAGACCGGCAGGTCGCCCAACCTGAGCGCCGGTGTCTCGGTGGTGGCTCCCAGCGCGATGGCAGCCGATGCCCTCGCGACGGCGGTCTTCGTCATGGAGCCGCAGCGGGGAATCGGGTTCATCAACTCGCTCTCTGGATGCGAGTGTCTCATCATCGGCGAGGATGGAACGCAACGGACGTCGACAGGATGGAGGAGCAGACGGAATCATGACACGACGATCAGCTGAAACGGAGCGCGCGGCCCTCCGCGGCTACAGCACCTTCCAGAAGACCGCACTGGTGGTGCTGCGGATCTTCATCGGCTGGCACTTCTTCTACGAGGGCCTTGCCAAGCTCGTCAACCCCTACTGGACGGCGGCGGGGTACCTCGCCGAATCGCAGGGGTGGTTCAGCGGATGGTTTCTGCGGATCGCCACCAACCCGTCCGCCCTGGCCGTGGTGGATTTCCTCAACGTGTGGGGTCTCATCCTGATCGGGTTGTGCCTGATGCTGGGCCTCCTCGCGCGTCCCGCCACGATCGCCGGGATCGTGCTCCTGGCCCTGTACTACGTCGCCGCTCCGCCGTTCGCCGGGTACACCTATGCGATGCCCGCCGAAGGGAGCTATCTCGTCGTCAACAAAGTCTTGATCGAACTGGCCGCGCTGTGCGTGCTGCTCGCCTTCCCGACCAGCAGCGTGTTCGGCTTGGACGCGCTGATCACACGCGACAGACTCATGTTCTGGAAGCGCCAGCCTGAATCCGCCGCGCCCACCCAGGCCCACGCTTGAGGGGAACGTACGATGACTGACAGCGACACGACCGAGAGGCACGACGCTCCAACAGGGGCAGGGGAAGGCGGCATCAGCCGGCGGGGCCTCATCAAGGCGCTCGTCTCGATACCGTTCATTGGTGTCTTGTTCTACAACTTCTTCAAGAAGAGGGCGGCCGACGAGGCCAGGCGGAGCGCCATCATGGCCGAGCTTGGGGTCGGTGAGAGAGGACCGGCAATCATCCCCGACCTGATCTCGCGACCGCCGGGAGAACGCGTACGGTTGGGCATCATCGGGTTCGGCGGTGAGGGCGAGTCCCTGGTGCGCCACGCCGGGTTCGCCCACCCTGACTGGGTGGAAGAGGCGCGCGCGGCTAACGCGGAGGATCCTCGCAACAAGAACCTCGAGGTGTATCTCAATCAGAGCGACCTGAACGTGGCCATCACCGCGGTGTGCGACGTGTTCGACGTACGGGCAGAGCGGGCGATTGCCGCGTCACAGGTGGGCGTGCGCCCGGGCGGCGGCCCCACCATGCCGCCCGCCAAACGCTACCGGCGCTACAGTGATCTCATCGCGAGCGGCGACTGCGATGCCGTGATCATCGCGACCCCCGATCACTGGCACTCGCGCATGACGATCGACGCCGTGACGGCAGGCCTCCACGTCTACTGCGAGAAGTGCCTGACCCGAACGGAAGACGAGACACACGCCGTCTACGACGCGGTCAACGACTCCGACGTGGTCTTCCAGCTGGGACACCAGAACCGCCAGTCGGAAGCGCATATGAAGGCTCGCGAGGTGATCGACGCCAGCATTCTCGGCCCGATCACGCTGGTCGAAGGCACCACCAACCGGAACACCCCTTGGGGCGCATGGGTGTGGGACATTCACGAGGAGGGAAGCCCGGACACGATCGACTGGGACGGGTTCCAGGGCCCCGCACCACACCGGGTGCCGTTCAGCCTCGAGCGCTTCTTCCGGTGGCGCTGCTGGTACGACTACGGCACCGGCCTCTCGGGCGACCTCCTCTCGCACGAGTACGACGCCGTCAACCAGATCCTGCAGGTGGGCATACCGCAATCGGCGGTGGCATCGGGCGGCCTCTACTACTTCAAGGACGGCCGCGACGTGCCCGACGTGTTCCAGGCGGTCTACGAGTACCCCGACCGCGACCTGACCTTCGTGTACAGCGCGACGCTCGCGAGCGGCATGCACCGTGGTCTCAGGTTCATGGGCCACGACGCGTCGATGCAGGTGGGCGGGACGCTCACGGTGTCCGCCGAACACGATTCCACCCGCTACGAGCAGAAGATCGAGGACGGGGTCATCGATCCCTCGCGCCCGATGTTCACCTACCAGCCGGGCTTCAAGGGGATCGACGCGGTGACTTCCGCCACGGCCGAGTACTTCGC
>JBDGXT010000256.1:0-4660 GCA_039584455.1 Gemmatimonadota bacterium | reverse complement strand
TGCTGGTGTCGAGCCTCTACGATTCCTTCATTCTGGCCGAGGACGGCGACCTCGGCGAGCTGGTCCTCACTGAGTTCCTCGATCTCAATCTGCGGCACACCCCGGAGCTCACGCACGTCTCGACCGGTGAAAAGGCGCTGGCGCTTGCCACGGGGCAGCAGCGGCACGACCTCATCATTTCCAGCCTCAACCTCGGGGACATGAACGTCCTGGAGTTGGCACGCCAGGTGCGGGAGGCCGGGCTGGACACCCCGGTCGTCCTGCTGGCCTACGATGCGCGCGAGCTCAAGGACTTCATTGCGGGCAACGACACGTCAGGACTGGAGCGCATCTTCCTGTGGCAGGGTGACGTCAAGATCTTGCTGGCCATCGTCAAGTATATCGAGGACCGTCGGAACCTCGCACACGACACGGGCCAGGCGGGCGTGCCGGTCATCGTCGTGGTCGAAGACAAGCCGCGGTTCTACTCCTCGTTTCTCCCGGTGATCTATAGCGAGCTCATGCAGCACGCCCACCGGCTCATGCCGGAGGGCCTGAACCGGGCACACAAGCTCATGCGGATTCGCGCGCGGCCCAAGGTGCTGTTGTGCCAGACCTACGAGGAGGCATGGGGGGTCATTAGCGAGTATCCCGACGAGATTCTCGGGCTCATCACCGACATCGAGTTCCCGCACGATGGGAAGCTGGACCCACTCGCCGGTGTGGAGCTCGCCCGGCAGGTCCGGGGCCTGCGGCACGACATCCCGATCATGCTTCAGTCGGGCCGGCCCGAGAACGAGAAGCTGGCAGGCCAGGCCGGAGCCTCGTTCCTGCTCAAGGACTCCCCCGTACTGCTGCAGCAGCTGCGTGACTTCATGGCCGACGGGTTCGGGTTTGGGGACTTCGTGTTCCGCCTGCCCGACGGGACCGAAGTCGAGCGCGCTCCCGACCTGGAGGGGCTGATCGAAAAGCTGTGGGTCGTTCCGGGTGAGAGCGTCGCCTACCACGCGGCACGCAATCACTTCTCGCGGTGGCTCAAGACGCGGACCGAGTTTGCGTTGGCGGAAAGCCTCCGGCCTTGGCAGCTGTCCGATTTCGAGGGGGTCGAAGAGCTGCGGCACTACCTCATTCGGGCGATGGAGGTGTATCGCCGGGAACAGAGCCGGGGGATTGTTGTCGACTACGAGCGGGACCGGTTCGACGGGACGGTGCCGTTCACGCGCATCGGCCCGGGTTCCCTGGGGGGCAAGGCCCGCGGGCTGGCGTTCGTGAACTACCTGTTGCGCGACTACGACGCGACGTCCCACTTCCCAGGTGTCCGGATCGCCGTACCGCCCTGCGTGGTGCTGGGTAGCGATGTCTTCGACGATTTCCTGGACCGGAATCGCCTGCGGGACTTCGCGATCGAACGGCAGGACTACAAGCAGATCCAGAAGCGGTTTCTGGCCGCCCGGTTCCCGGAATCGGTCGAGAAGGACCTCGCCGCGTTCCTGCGGCATATGAAGCAGCCGTTGGCCGTGCGCTCTTCGAGCCTGCTGGAAGACAACCAATACCAGCCGTTTGCCGGGATCTACAAGACGTTCATGCTGCCCAACAACAGCGACGATCCCGACACGGCGTTGGCCCAGCTCATCATCGCCATCAAACGGGTGTACGCGTCGACCTTCTCGCCACGCGCCAAGGCGTACCTCGATGCCACGCCGTACCGGCTGGAAGAGGAAAAGATGGCGGTGATCGTTCAGCAGCTGGTGGGTGCGCAGCACGGCGGTCTGTTCTACCCCGACTTCGCAGGCGTGGCGCGGTCCCACAACTTCTACCCCGCGCCGCCGTTCACGTCGCGGGACGGTATCGCTGCCGTTGCCCTCGGTCTCGGGCGCACGGTGGGCGAGGGGGAGCAGTGCCTGCGATTCTGTCCCCGGTACCCGCGCCACGTGCTGCAATTCTCCTCGGTGCAGGAGTTTCTCAACTCGTCGCAGCGGGAGTTCTGGGCGCTCGACCTGGGGACCGAAACCGACGGGGTCCACGACCCCGACGATGACCGCATGGTGCGGCTCGGCCTGGACCACGCCGAGCGGGACGGGACCCTGCATGCGGTCGGCTCGACCTACTCCCCTGAGAATGACGCAGTGTACGACGGCATCTCCCGTGCCGGTGTGCGCCTCGTGAGCTTCGCACCGGTCCTGAAGCAGGATCTCTTTCCGCTGGCGGAGGTGCTGGATTCCCTGCTTGATCTGGGAGAACAGGGCACCAGCGCGCCGGTCGAGATCGAGTTCGCCGTCAACCTCTCCACGACCGGCGGCGAGCCCAAGGAATTCGGCTTTCTGCAGATGCGGCCGCTGGCGCTCACACGCGAGTTCGAGGAGCTGGAGGTGGGGGAGGTGCGTCGCGAGGATCTCGTGGTGGAGAGTCCCAGCGTCCTGGGACATGGCAGGATCGACGACCTTCGAGACGTGGTCGTGATCGACAAGCACCGGTTCGACCGCTCCACGACCAAGGAGGCGGCGGTCGACGTGGCCCAGCTCAACAGTGAGCTCAAGGCGCGCGGTGTTCCCTACCTGCTGATCGGTGTCGGGCGCTGGGGCTCACTGGATCCCTGGCTCGGGATCCCGGTCGCCTGGGATCAGATCTCCGGAGTGCGGGCCATCGTTGAGGCGGGGTTCAAGGACCTACGCGTCACGCCGTCGCAGGGGACTCACTTCTTCCAGAACCTGAATTCCAACAACGTGGGCTACTTCACGGTCAATCAGGATGCGGGGGAGGGGTTCGTGGACTGGGAGTGGCTCGCCACACGGCCTGCGGTGAAGGAAAGCCGCACCGTGCGCCACCTGCGTTTCGATGAGCCGCTCGTGATCATCATGAACGGCAAGACCAACCAGGGCGTGATCCTCTGCGTCTGCAGGCTAAGCCGCCACTGCGGGTGATCGAGGCAGTAACTCACTGTGAGCCGCGTGTTGCGCTCTCGCTCGACCCCGTCCATCGGCTGCAAGTAGAAGTGGCGGAAGGCTAGCTGGCCGAACCGTTCCGGTGCCGCGCCTTCCTGCGGGTACACCAGCTTGAGTTCGTCGCCCGACTGAAGCGTCAGCGGGGCTCCCGCCTTGGGGCTCACCGTCAGCCAGTCCACCCCGTCGGGAGCGGGGAGGGTACCGTTGGTCTCGACGGCGACCTCGAACCCCGCCGCGTGCAGCTCCACCAACAGGAGCTCGTCGAGTTGCAGCAGCGGCTCCCCGCCGGTGCAGACTACGAAAGGGGTGCCGGCTGCGCCGGCCGGCCAGGCCCCCGCGGCGGCCGCCGCCAGCGCGCTCGCGTCGTCGAACTTGGCGCCTCCGGGGCCGTCGGTCCCGACGAAGTCCGTATCGCAGAATGGACAGATGGCGCTCGCTCGATCGGCCTCATGGCCCGACCAGAGATTGCATCCGGCGAAGCGCAGGAACACGGCGGGCCGTCCCGTGTGGAAGCCTTCCCCCTGGAGAGTGTAGTAGAGCTCCTTGACCGCGTAGCTCATCGCCGCAGTTCGGTAGGCCCTGTGTGATACACCACGGGATCGGGCACTCCCGCTTCGTCGAACCCCTTGCGCCGTAAGCGGCAGGCATCGCACCGACCGCACGCCTCGCCGGTGGGCACCGGGTCGTAGCAGCTCACCGTGAGCGCGTAATCCACCCCCAGTTCGAGCCCTCGTCGGATGATCTCCTTCTTGGTGAGCCCGATGAGCGGCGCGTGGATAGAGACCGGAGTGGTGCCATCGGTCGCGGCCTTGGTGGCCAGATTGGCCATACGCTCGAAGGCTTCCACGTACTCCGGTCGGCAGTCGGGGTAGCCGGAGTAGTCGAGCGCATTGACGCCGATGAAGATGTGTCCGGTCTGGAGGGTCTCCGCCCACGCCAGGGCGAGCCCGAGGAACACGGTGTTGCGGGCGGGGACGTAGGTGGCCGGTACGTCGCGCCCAGGCTCTTCGCTGGGGTGGTCCTTGGGGACGGGCGCGGCCGTCGTGAGTGCCGAGCCGCCGAACCGTGCGAGATCGACGTGCAGCACCGTGTGATCGGCGACCCCGTGGGCCGCCGCGACGCGTCCGGCCGCTTCGAGCTCGACGGCGTGGCGCTGGCCGTACTCCACGGTCAGGGCATATACTTCGTAGCCCTCCGCCCTGGCGACGGCAAGCGTCGTCGTCGAGTCGAGCCCACCGCTGAGCAGTACCACGGCTCTGGGCTGCGATTGGGGCGTCATGTCGAGAAAGCTAAGCCGGGGTCGCCGCGCCAACAGAGTCATGAGCCCATCCTGCGAGTTTCCGCCCACCGGTCCGCTCCCCAGGCCGGAGAGCCCCGAGCAGGCACGTGAGGTCCTCCGCCAGGAGGCGTTTCCGCCAAGTCGCTCAAGTACTACCTCTGGTCCTACCGTGACGAGGGTGCGTTCTGCGAGACGCTGGCGGGCCGGATCGCCGAGGACGTGATGTTCGCCATCGAGCCCCGCTTCGTGCGGGTGCACGTGAGTCAGAACGTGCGCGGTGGCATCGCGATCGTGGCGGTGGCGGAGCGGGGAGCGGCGTAGCCCACAGGGCACGCAGTCGCTTCTCCCTGCTGGGCGACGAGCGGCACGCCCAGGAGAGATGCCGCTAGCAGGGCAACGGCGCGGCTCATGGTGATGCGAGCTTCTTCTCCAGGTGCGTGAGCATGTCGGCCGTCATCGC
>JBDGXT010000255.1:0-3019 GCA_039584455.1 Gemmatimonadota bacterium | reverse complement strand
CGTGATCCGCTTCCGGCCTTCCTCCTCCTTCTGGAGCTTCTCCACCATGGGGAAGACCGCGCCGGCCAGCTGGAACATGATCGAGGCGGAGATGTAGGGCATGATCCCCAGGGCGAACACCGTCGCCCGGGACAGGCCCCCACCCACGAACATGTCGTACATCCCGAAGAACGTTCCGGCGCCCTGATTGCGGATGAAGTCGGCCAGTACCTGTACGTTCACGCCGGGAGTGGCAATGTGCGCACCGGCTCGATACACCGCGAGGCAGAGAAGCGTGAAGAGGAGCTTCTCTTTCAGCTCGGGAACGGCAAACAGATTGGGAATGCGGGGTCCCGCCATCCGCCTAGTCCTCGATCCTCCCGCCCGCCTGTTCGATCTTGGCGCGCGCACTCTTGGAGACCGCGCAGCCCTGAATCACAAAGGCCCGGGTCACCTCACCCGTGCCCAGGATCTTGATGGGGTCGGCCGCCTTGCCCACGAGGCCGAGCTCCACCAGCACCGCCGGTGAGACGGTCTCGCCCGTCACCCGGTCCAGGTCCCGCAGGTTGACCGGCTGCGACGGCACCCGGAAGGGGTTGGTGAACCCACGCTTGGGCACGCGGCGCGTGAGCGGCATCTGACCGCCTTCGAAGCCCGGCCGCACATTGCCCGACGCGCGCGATCGCTGCCCCTTGTGCCCGCGACCGGCGGTCTTGCCGAGTCCCGAACCCTGGCCGCGCCCCTTGCGCTTGGGCTCCCTGTGCGCGCCCTCCGGAGCCGGCAAGTTGTGCAGCCCGAGCGCTTCCTTCTTCTCCTTCGCCTTCGCCATCACGCCTCCTCGGGGGTCACGCGCACCAGATGGCGGACCTTGTGGAGCATCCCGCGCGCGGAGGGGTTGTCCGCGATCGTCGTCTCGTCCTGATGGTGCTTCAGCCCGAGAGCCCGGAGCGTGCGCCGATAGCTCCCGGCATGCCCGATCCCCGAACGCACCTGCCGGACCCGCAGGCGCCCCGTTTTCGCCGGCTTCGTGGCGGTCGCCTTAGCCGCGGGCTTCGTGGCGGCGGTCTTCACCGCAGGCTTCTTGGCGGCCGTCTTCGGCGCCGGCTTCGCGGCGGCCTTCTTCGTCGCCGACTTTTTTGCCGTCTTCTTCTTGGCCGTCGTCTTGGAGCCAGCTGCCTTCTTAGGCATCCACCGCCTCCTCCTCGGACGGCCGCTGCCGCGGGCGATAGTCTATCTCGGACGGGTCCGTGCCGCGCTGCCTGGCCACCGACTCCACCGTGAGCAGGCCCGTGAGCCCGTTCATCGTCGCCCACACCATGTTGAGCGGATTCGCCGACCCCAGCGACTTAGTGAGGATGTCGGTGATACCCGCGCACTCCAGCACGGACCGCACCGGACCGCCGGCGATGATGCCGGTCCCGGACGTCGCCGGCTTCAGCAGCACCCGGCCAGCACCGTGGGTGCCCACCGTCTCATGCGGAATGGTCGTGCCTTCCCGCGGCACGTCCTGCATGGTGCGGCGCGCCACCTCGACAGCCTTGCGCACCGCCTCGGAGACCTCGTTGGCCTTCCCCGTGCCGACGCCCACCTTGCCGTTGCCATCACCCACCGCGGCGAGGGCAGTGAACGAGAACCGCCGGCCGCCCTTCACCACCTTCGCGACACGGTTGATGTTGATCACGTTCTCGATCAGGTCCGACTCGCGCTCGTGGCGCTGACCGCCACGCTGCCGATCTTGGGCCATCGTCCTAGAACTCCAATCCGCCGTCGCGCGCGCCTTCGGCCACCGCCTTGACGCGCCCATGGTAGGGGTACCCGCCCCGGTCGAACACCACGCACTTGACGCCCAGCTCGCCGGCGCGCTCGGCAATCAGCTTACCCACGCCGAAGGCCGCGCCCACCTTGCCGGTCTTGTCGCGCACGTATCCGGCGGAGCGCTCGGTGGCAGACGCCAGCGTTGTGCCCCGATCGTCGTCGACCAACTGCGCGTAGGTGTACTTGAGCGAGCGGTACACCACCAGGCGCGGTCGCTCTGCGGTTCCCGAGATCTTCTTGCGGGCGCGCAGGTGCCGCCGGTAGCGGCGCTCCGCCCGCGTCTTGGGCTTACGTGGCGCCCTCATGCCTTCGCTCCTGTTTTCCCGGCCTTGCGGCGCACATGCTCGCCCACGTACCGGATGCCCTTCCCCTTGTACGGCTCCGGGGGCCGGACGCGCCGCAGCTCGGCCGCCACGTGGCCCACCAGCTCCTTGTCGATCCCTTCGATCTTCACGTTGGTGGGATTCTCGACGAGGATCTTGACGCCGTCCGGCGCCTTGTACTCCACCGGGTGCGAATAGCCCACCACCAGGCGGATACCGCCCGAGATCGACTCAGCCTTGTAGCCCACACCCTGGATTTCCAGCTGCTTGGAGAACCCGTCGACGACCCCCAGCACCATGTTGTTCAGGAGCGTCCGCGTGAGGCCGTGCAGTGCCTTGTGCCGGCCGGCTTCGGACGGCCGCTCGACGTGTAGCTCCCCGTCTTCCTGCTTGACCAGCATCTCCGGATGCAGGGTCCGCTTGAGCTCACCCTTGGGGCCCTTCACGGTGACGTCGTGACCCTCGAGCGTCACCGTCACCCCCTTGGGGACCGAGACCGGCCTCTTGCCGATTCGTGACATCGTTCCCCCTACCAGAGCACCGCGACGAGCTCACCACCCACGCGGGCGCGGCGTGCATCGCGGTCACTCATCACTCCACGAGGAGTGGACAGGATCGCCATCCCCAGACCGTTCTTCACACGAGGGATCTCCCGGGCGCGCACGTACCGACGCAGCCCCGGCTTGGACACTCGCCGCACCTCGTGAATGACCGGACGATCCTGGTGGTACTTGAGATAGATCCGCAGCAGCCCATGACGCCCATCATCCAGCACCGCGAAGTCCTGAATGAAGTGGTTGTCGCGCAGCAGGCGTGCGATCTCGGCCTTGAACTTCGAGACCGGCATGTCGACCCTCCGGTGGCCCGCCTGACAGGCGTTCCGGATCCGGGTCAGCATATCG
>JBDGXT010000033.1:0-18341 GCA_039584455.1 Gemmatimonadota bacterium | reverse complement strand
CCGGCGTATTGGTGGCCCGGTCGAGACCCAGGTGTGCCACCCGCACTTCAATCATGCCGCCTCAGGTACCCTCATCCCACGACGAGAGATAGTGCTCCTGCTCATCGGTGAGCTGGTCGATCTGGACCCCCAGCGCCGCCAGCTTGAGCCGGGCGATGTCCTGGTCGATCTCCTCCGGCACGCGATGCACCGCCTTCGAGAAGGTACCCGCATGCCTGACCAGATGTTCGGCCGCCAGCGCCTGGTTGGCGAACGACATGTCCATGACGCTGGCCGGATGGCCTTCCGCGGCGGCCAGGTTGATTAGCCGGCCCTCGCCGAGCACGTAGAGGCGCTTGCCGTCGAGCAGCCACTCGTCCACGAAGTCGCGCACCCGCTTCGGGCCCTCCGCGACCTTCGCCAGCGCATCCAGCGCGAGTTCCACGTTGAAGTGGCCGGAGTTCGCAATGATGGCACCGTCCTTCATGAGGCGCATGTGCTCGAGACTCACCACGTGCGTATTCCCCGTGAGCGTGACGAACACGTCGCCTACCTTGGCCGCCTCGGGCATAGGCATCACCCGGTACCCGTCCATGCGCGCCTCCAGCGCCCGCAGCGGGTCTACCTCGGTGACGATCACGTCGGCCCCCGCCCCCCGAGCGCGCAGCGCGAACCCGCGGCCGCACCATCCGTAGCCACCCACGACCACTGTGGTCCCGGCCATGAGGATGTTGGTGGCCCGCAGGATGCCGTCGAGCGTGGACTGTCCGGTACCGTAGCGGTTGTCGAAGAAGTGCTTGGTCTGCGAATCGTTCACTGCGATGACGGGGAACTGCAGCACGCCCTCTTCGGCCATGGCCCGCAGCCGGATCACTCCCGTCGTGGTCTCTTCGGTCGAGCCGATCACGTGGGCCAGCAGCTCCTTCCGCTCATCCGCGCTCAGCCCCTCCACCCAGGTGCGCACCGCCGGCTCCAGGTCGTCGAGACGCTCGAGCGCGATCATGTGCATCGCGCCCACGAGGTCGGCGCCGTCGTCCATGGTGATGTCGGGTCGGTGTGCCAGGCACTCGCGAATGTGCGAGTAGTACGACTCGTGGTCCTCACCCTTGATAGCGAACACCTTGATGCCGTGGTCGCGCGCGAGGTGGGCCGCGACGTCATCCTGCGTCGAGAGCGGATTGGAGGCGCAGAGCGCCACGTCGGCCCCGCCGGCCTGGAGCGTGACCGCCAGGTTGGCAGTCTCGGTGGTGACATGCAGGCACGCCGAGAGCTTGCGGCCCTTGAGCGGGCGCTCCTTGGCGAACCGCTCGCGGATCTGCCGCAGCACCGGCATGAAGCTCTCGGCCCACTCAGTGCGGCGCCGTCCCTCGTCGGCCAGGTTGAGGTCCTTGACGTCGTACGAGGCGTCCTTCGCGGAAGGTGTCTTCACAGAAGTCATAGTGGCGTAGTTGTTGGGGTCAATCCGGGTGTGGGAGTTACGCCGCGCTCCGCACGGCGTCCCGCAGCTCGGCGCTCCGGTTCGGATCCTCCCAGGTGAACAGCTTGACACGGCGGCCGAGCACCTCGGCCTCCTCGGGGACGCGTCCAAAGTGGCCGTAGGCTGCGGTGGCGCGGTAGATCGGGTTCAACAGGTCGAGCGACTGGACGATGCCCTTGGGGGTGAGGTCGAACACGTCGCGCACCGCCTGCTCCAGTGCCTCGTCGGAGACGGTACCCGTTCCGTACGTCTCGACCATCACGGAGACCGGCTCGGCCACGCCGATGGCGTACGCGAGCTGCACTTCGCAGCGCCGCGCCAACTGTGCCGCGACGATGCTCTTGGCCACCCAGCGCGCGGCGTATGACGCCGAACGATCGACCTTGGAGGGGTCCTTGCCACTGAAGGCGCCACCGCCGTGCCGCGCGGCACCACCATAGGTGTCCACGATGATCTTGCGCCCCGTGAGCCCCGCATCTCCCTGCGGCCCGCCAACGACGAATCGACCCGTCGGGTTGATGTAGATCTTGGCGTCGGAGGACTCGAGCGAGTAGCGGTCGAGGACGGGGTTGATGACACACTCCCGCACCGCCTCCTCCAAATCGGCCTGCTTGACGTCGGGCGCATGCTGCGTGGACACGACCACCGCCCGCACGCTAACCGGCTTGCCGTCGACGTATTCCACGGCCACCTGGCTCTTCCCGTCGGGCCGCAACCACGTCAACTGGCCCTGCCGCCGGACCGTCGCCAACTGCAGCGTGAGCCCGTGCGCCAGCATGATCGGCAGCGGCATGAGCTCCGCGGTCTCGTCGCAGGCGTAGCCGAACATCAAGCCCTGGTCGCCCGCCCCGCCGGTGTCCACGCCCATCGCGATGTCGGGCGATTGCGGATCGAGGGCCGCGAGCACCGCGCAGGTCTTGAAGTCGAAGCCGGAGGAGCCATCGACGTAGCCGATGGACTCCACCACCTGGCGCACGACCTCCGGCACGTTCACCTTCACGGTAGTGGTGATCTCGCCCGCCACCACCACCACGCCGGTGGTCACGAGCGTTTCGCAGGCCACGCGCCCCTTGGGGTCGTCCGCCAGAATCGTGTCGAGAATCGCGTCCGAGATCTGGTCGGCCATCTTGTCAGGATGGCCCTCCGTCACCGACTCAGACGAAAAGATGCCGCGATGCGTTGTCATCAGGCTCTACCGCTGTGAGGGAGGTTCCGTCACGAACGTTGGAAGCTAGCCGAGCCATTCACGCCGGGCAACCGGCTCGCCTGCAGCAGATTGAGATCGATGTACGCGGCAAGCTCCGCCTCGAGAGCAGCATTCACCTCGGCGGTCGTGGCCGCCCGCAGCGCGCCTTCGGCGGCCGTCTCGGCCCCGCCCACCTCCACCTGGCGGACCACCCACCGGGCCAGTGGCAGCGCTGGAGGAGACAGGCTGAACACCCGGTAGCCGAGCCCCAGCAGCAGGAACGCGGAGATCGGATCCGACGCCATCTCGCCGCAGATGCTGGTCTCGATGCCCGCCGCGTTCCCGGCGTCCACCACCAGCTTCAGGAGCTGGACGACCGCCGGGTGATGCGGCGAGAACCGTCCGGCCAGACGAGCGTTGCCGCGGTCGATCGCGAGGGTGTACTGGGTGAGGTCATTGGTACCGACGCTCAGGAAATCGACCCGCTCGGCGATCTGGGGTGCCAGCAAGGCGGCGGCCGGCGTCTCGATCATCGCACCCACCGGCAACGTGTCGGCGGCTTCTACCCCTTCCTGCTGGAGCGCCGCCGTCTCCTCCCGCACTAGCTCCAGCGCTTGATCGACCTCCTCTACCTGCGAGATCATCGGCAGCATGAGCTTCACGTCGCCGTGCACGCGGGCCCGGAGCAGCGCACGGATCTGGGTGCGGAAGATCTCGGGATGATCGAGGCAGACCCGAATGGCGCGCCACCCCAGGAACGGGTTCGCCTCGGGAGGGGTTTGGAACGACGCGGGGAACTTGTCCCCACCCACGTCGTAGCTGCGGATCACCACCGGATGGCCGGCAAACGTCTTCGCCACGCGACCGAAGAACTCGGCTTCTTCCAGCTCGCCGGGGAGCTCGGTGCGCCCGAGCACCATGAACTCCGTGCGCAACAAGCCGACGCCCTCCGCCCCAAACTGCAGCGTGGTCTCCACCTCTTCCGGCAGGTCGACGTTGCCCCGCAGCGCGATGGCCACGCCATCCTTGGTGACGGCCGGCTCCCCGACCGCCTGTTCCATCTCCGCACCGAGCGCACGGCGGAATCCTTCCCACTCCCGTGCCTCCGCAATCTCCTCCGGGCTGGGATCCAGCACCACGAGCCCGTGGGCCCCGTCGAGGATCACCTCCATGCCGTCCTCGATCCGCTCCATCCCCTCCACGAGCCCCATGACACAGGGAATCCCGAGGCTCCGGGCGAGAATGGCCGCGTGCGCCGTGCGGGTGCCTTCCACGGCAGCGAAGGCCGCCACCTGCTCGCGCTCGAGTTGCACCGTGAGCCCCGGCGTGAGCTCGCGGGTGAACACGATGGCCGGTCGGCCACTGGGATCATGGAGCGTGGCCGTCACCGACCGTCCAACGAGGTGGTTCAGCACCGGCACCTGAATGCCGGCTATGTCGGCCACCCGTTGGCGCAGCTTGTAGCTGGACGATTGGGACCACAGCGCGCGCATCTCGAGGGTCTTGAACTCGAATGCCCGCTCGGCACTCAGCTGGTTCTGCTGGATGAGGGTTTCGACTTCTCCGAGGAAATCCCGATCCTCGAGCATCATGATCTGCGCGTCGAAGATCTTGGCCTCTTCGGCCCCGGCCCGCTGCAGCGTCCGATCCCGGAGGTCTTCCATGAGCTCGCGCACCGCGGCGACCGCAGCGTGCAGCCGCTCGACCTCTCGCGTGACCTCATCGGGCGTCACCACGCGACGTGTCACCGTGGGGATCTCCCACAACACGAGCCGCGCCGGACCGATGGCGATTCCCGGTGAGACGCCCACCCCGCGGAGCCAACGGTCGTTGGTCATGCTTCGAGCTCTTCCTCGGTCAGGTAATCCTCCGTCATGTCACGGCTGAGGCACTCCACCAACGCCTCGACCGCCCACTTGGCATCCTCCCCCTCGGCCCGCACGGTGACCTGGCTCCCGAACTCCGCGGCGAGAGTCATGACCCCCATGATGCTCTTCCCGTTGACCCACATCCCGTCCTTGCCTACCGAGATCTCCGACTGAAACTTACCCGCCAGCTTCACGAACTCGGCGGCCGGACGGGCGTGCAAGCCCAACCGGTTCTGGATGGTGGTGTTCTTCTCGACCACTACCACACCCACCCTACGACCAGCGCGAGCGCGGCGGCCGCGAGTCCGAAGCGGAGCGTCCCGAACGTCGGCACGATCCAGCGCGAGAACACGATTGCCAGCGCCGCGACCACCCCGATGCTCAGGCGCGTGCGCGCCTGGAAATCTTCGGCCAGCCAGTCCGCGACCACGGGCAGCGCGAAGCCCACCGCCGCGGCAGCCAGCGGCCCCACCACCCGGAGCCCGCGCTGGATGCTGCCCGCCGTGAGCTCCTGGGCAATGGCCGAGCCGCTGCGCCATCCGGCGCGCAGTGCCCACCACCGGATGCCCAGGTGGACCACGTTGTAGGCCACCAGGAAGCTCGCGACACCGGCGAGCGGTGACACCGTGGTCATGACCACGAGCCCTACCCCGACGGCTGCCGGGAGCACGCCGGCCCACATGAGCTTGTCGCCCACCGAGCCGAGCGGGCCGATGAGGGCATGCCGCAGGCGCTGCACCTGCTCCCCCGGGAGCCCCTGGTGCTCGGCTCGCGCCACCGCGCCCACCGCCAGGCCACCCATGTACGGATGGGTGTTGAAGAACTGGGTGGCGCGGTGCATCGCCTCCCGGTAGCGCGGGCCCTCTCGTCCTCCGGGAAGATCCCGCAGCAGCGGTTCGGAAGCGTGCGCCATCCCCACCCCGACCATGCGGTCGTAATTCCACGATGCCTGTAACAGCAGCGTGCGCATCAACGCGCTGAGGAAGCGGCCGGTCACGTCACGACCATCCAGGCGACGCCGGCCAGCACCCCGGCGGCGAACCAACGCAAGTGCACACCCCGCCCACTCAGACGCATCCCACCGGTGGCGCCCGCCCCGAGTGCCGCCCCGATGAGCACGACCGTAACCAGCACGGCGCCCCGTACCGTCACGGGCTGCCAGCGATACACCAGCGCAGCAATGGCAAGCCCGAGGGCCGTGACCACGGCCGAGCGCAGGGCGTCGCGCATCAAGCCCCGCAGCTGAATACCCCGCACCACCGCCGCGTCGCCCGTGTCGAGCGCGTCGCGTCGGTAGCGCACGTCGGCCGTGTTGAGACCTCGCACAGCGCGGATTCCCACCTCTCCCAGATACGCCACCGCGAGCCCGACGCACACGCCCACTCCCGTGCCGAGCGCTCCCGGTGCGCCCGCCGCGGTGGCGGCGGCCGCGACCGCGCCCAGCCCGTAGTCGGGGTACCGCACGGCGCCCACTGGGAGCACGTCCAGTGCAAACAGCTCCAGCACCGCACCGACGGTGGCGCCGCCGACGGGATCGCCGGCAATCGCGCCGGCCACCGTCCCTGCCACGAGCGGCCGTGCAATCATCACCTGGCCGACACTCACGAGATCGAGCCCCACCACCGTTCCCCAGAGGAACAGCCATGCCAGCGTCTCGATCATGCGAATTCCCCCAGGGGCACCGCCCTGGCCGTGGGGACGTCTTGCGCCGTGACCTCGACTCCCGCCTCGGACAGCGCGAGCAGTTGCTGTGCCTCCTCGTCCGACAGGTAGACGTACGACAGGCGCTGCGACCGCCTGGTACCGTCGTGCAGCCCACCGACGTTCACTTTTCGGATGTGCTCCGTGCGAGTGCAGAGCCGCACGATCGTATCCACGTCGCCCACCAGCAGGATCGTGCGTTGCCGCTCGCCGCCCCATTCCTCCAGGAGCTCGACCCCCTCATCCACCGAGGCAAACTCAACCACCAGCCCGGGAGGCACGCTCAACCGGTACAGCTCGCGCTCCCACTCGTTGGCACTCACCTGGTCATCCACCAACACGATGCGCTGCACACCGAGCGCCTGCACCCACCCCACCACGACCTGTCCATGTATCAGGCGGTCGTCCACGCGTACCAACACGATGCTCATGAGGTAACGGAGCGAATCCCGCGATTCCCGGCGGCCGCCGCGCGGTCCGCCGCCGCCGCGGGCGAGAGATCGCGGTGATACACGAAGTCGAGGAGCATGGGGAGGTTCACACCGGCCACAACTGCCACGTTGCCGCGCTCGTGCAGCTCCTTCAGCACCGCAAGAAAGCAGCTGCCGGCCGGCATATCCACGAACACGACTGCCGCATCGTCGCCGATGGCGGTGGCCACGTTGGAGCACAGCGTATCGCGGCTGGTGCCCAGGTTGCTCAGCGCGACCAGGCCATCCTGCTCGCCTGTGATGCCCCGCACCGCGTCGACGAGCGCCTGCGCGACCCCGGCGTGCGACACCACGACGCCCTTGAGCCCCTCACTCATAATCTTCGGAAAGGTACTCCCGCAGCTCGGCCTGCTTGGCCATGTGCTGGATGAGTCGGTCGTTGAACTGCTTGGCGGAGTCGACGCCGCTGTAGCGCAGCAGGTGGTTCATTGCCACGACCTCACAGATCACCGTGAGGTTCTTGCCCGGGTTCAGGGGAATGACCACGAGCGGGAGCTCGACGTCGAGCAGGTTGGTGGTCTGCCCGGCGAGGCCGGTGCGCTCGAAGTCCCGCTCGGACTCCCAGTCCACGAGCTCGACCACGACCTCGATGCGCTTCTGCTGCCGCACCGAGCGCACGCCGAAGAGGGACATGATATCGACGAGGCCCACCCCCCGGATCTCCATGTAGCGGTGCGCCAGCTCATCGGACTTCCCGATCAGCACGTCGCCCCCGCGATGCGTGAGGTGTACGACGTCGTCCGCGACGAGCCGATGCCCACGCTCCACCAGATCGAGCACGCACTCGCTCTTGCCGATCCCGCTACGCCCGATGAAGAGGAGGCCCACACCGTACACGTCGGCCAGTGAGGCGTGCAGGGTCGTGGCCGGCGCGAACACCTCGGTGAGGTAGGGCGAGATCCGCCGATAGAACTCGGCGGTCTTCAGGTCGGTGCGGATGACGGGAATGCCGCGTTCCTTGCCCAGCCGGGTCAGCTCGCGCGGCACCGCCTGCCCTTTGGTGACGAACACGCAAGGGAGGTCGTAGCCCATGAAGATCTCGACCGACTTGCGACGCTCCTCCGGGGAAAGCGAGCGCAGGTAAGCGACCTCCGTCTGCCCCACCGCATAGATCCGCTCGGGCGCGAACCGAGCCGTGAAGCCGGCGAACACCAAGCCGGGGCTGGAGACTTCTGGCACCGTGACCTCCCGGTCGAGCCCCTCTTCGCCGGCGAGGACCTCCAGGTGCAGCGAGTCGCCCTTGCGCTCGAGTATGTCCCGTACGGTTAGCTGCGGCATGCCCTAGGTCGGTGATGGGCGACGCACGGGGCGTCGCGGTCCCGTGTCGAGTTGGTTGCGCATTTTGGCCACCGCACTATCCAGTGCCGTGCGGAAATCGGCGGCCTCGGCTGTGGCGACCTTCACCTGGCCGCGCGGCAGGTAGAGATGGAGCTCGACCACCTTCTGGCCGTGATCGGCGTCGAACACGACTTCCGCCCGCCGGGGCCGATGCGCCGCCTTGGCGACCTTGGCCACCATGGTCTCAGCGCGCTCCTTCAGCTCTTCGGGAATCTCACAGTGCCGTGCGGTCACGGTCGTGCGCATGGATCGTCACTCCTTACGCCCACCACGGGCGTGGTGCACGGTTTCGAGAAGATGTGCCTCCGTCAGCTCGGCAGCGCGGTCCCATGAGAGTCCGGTGGCAAAATGCCGCGCCGCCCGCCCCAACGTGTCGACCCGTTCGACGTTCTCGCTCAGGCGCAGCAACGCGGCTGCCAGTGCCTCGGGATCGTCATGTGGCACCAATATTCCAGTTTCGCCGTCACGCACGGACTCGCGCAAGCCGGGGCTGCTGGAGGCGACGGCTGGGGTCCCACAGGCGGCAGCCTCCACGTTGGAGATGCCCCAGCCCTCCTTCACCGACGGGAACACCACCCCCCATGCCTGTCGCAGGAGCTCCCGCTTCCGCTCCTCGCTGACGAAGCCCAGAAACGTCACCCCATCCGCGAGACCGAGACGGGCACAGACGCCCTCCAGCCGCTCGCGATCGTCCCCGCCGCCGGCGACCTCCAGCCGCAGATCCGGCCGGCGCTCGCGCGCCAGGGCTGCCGCCCGGAGGGCGGTTTCTACTCCTTTATAACGCTTCAGCCGGCCGACGTACAGAAAGGTCGGGGCGGCCGTGCGCCCGACCGTGGGATCGGGGGTGTACCATTCCGCGTCCACTCCAGGGTAGATCACGCGAACGGCCGCGCGGTCCACACCGCGGGCGACCAGGTCATCCCGCGTGCTGTCGCTGATGGCGTGGAATGCCGCGCGCCGGTACACCTGCGGGATGGGCTTCTCCGCGAGCCACACGACCGTGGCCACCGGCAGCGATGCCTCGCCAAATGCCGTGGTGCCGAACAGATGGGGCACGATGACGTAGAACGGGAGCCGCGTCAGGGTCGGCAGGTACAGGGGGAGCTTGTTGATGTCCTCCACCACCACGTCGTACGCGGCGCGCTTCAGCATCCCGCGCACGGCTCCACGCCCCTTGAGCGCAAAGGTGTGCCGTCCCCCGAAGCGACGGACGTGGAGGCCGTCGATGATGGCCGAGGGTGCCGCGCCCTTCCAGCCGGAGGCGACGAGCGTCACCTCATGCCCCCGTTCGACGAGGCGGCGGAAGATCTCGAAGAAGTGGATCTCCGCCCCGCCGGCCTGCGGGTTCTCCAGATCGAGCCAATTGACAGCGAGGATCTTCACAGCCTCCCCGCTTCCCGCGCTACGGCGTCGAGCACGCCGTTGATGAACGCCGGGGCCTTGGCGCCGGCGAACCAATGGGCGAGGCGCACCGCCTCGGAGATGACGACCTTCGGGGGGACTTCTTCGCAGGACAGCTCGTGGAGCGCGAGGCGCAGGATATTCTGCTCGACAGTGCCGATCCGGTCCATGCGCCAGTTCTCCACGGCGGGCGCGATCTCGGCGTCGAGCCGCTCGACGTCTCGGGCGATCGCGGTGGCGACGGGCTCGGCACCCTCGAGTCCGGCGCGCCAAGCGGGCGCTCCCCGCAGGAGACCCTCAACGACATCCCGTACCGGCGGTCGGCCGTGGAGCTCCCAGGCGTAGAGCAGCTGGAGCGTCCGGGCGCGCCGCCGCGTCTCAGCCCTCAGCACCATCCTCCAACGCTTGCAGCGCGCGGCTCGTCTCGATCGCCGCCTGGGCCGCTTCCTCTCCCTTGTTCCCCGCCTCGCCACCAGCCCGTGCCAGAGCCTGCGCCAGCGTGTCGCAGGTCAGGAGCCCGAAGCCGACGGGGAGGCCGAAGCGGCCCGCGGCATCCGTGAGACCGCGGGTCGCCGCCTGGGACACATACTCGAAGTGGGGTGTCTCGCCGCGGATCACCGCGCCGAGGGCGACCGCCAGCTCGTAGCGGCCCGTCCCCAGCCCGCTGCGCACCACGACCGGGAGCTCGAACGCGCCGGGAACCCACACCACGTCCACCGCCTCCTCGGCAAACCCCGCCCGGGACAGGGCTGCCCTAGCGCCGTCCAGCAGCTTGCGGGTCACTCCCTCGTTGAAGCGGCTGACCACGACGAGCGCCCGCCCCGTGGTGCGCGCGCCCCCATCGGTGGAGGAGGTCATCCTAGTGCGCGAAGAGGTGACCGAGCTTGTCGCGCTTGACCCGGAGGTAGGCCCGGCTCTCCTCGGTGGGGTCGGCGACGAGCGGTACGCGTTCCACGATCTCGAGTCCGTAGCCGTCGAGGCCGACCATCTTGCGAGGGTTGTTGGTGAGCACTCGAATGGAGCTCAGCCCCAGATCCATGAGGATCTGCGCGCCGATACCGTAGTTGCGAAGATCGGGTGCGAACCCGAGCGCCTCATTCGCCTCCACCGTGTCACGGCCCGAGTCCTGCAGCTCATAGGCCTTGAGCTTGTTGAGCAGCCCGATCCCGCGTCCCTCCTGATCGAGGTAGACCACGACGCCCTGCCCCTGCTCGGCGATCATGCGCATGGCCGCCTCGAGCTGCAGACCGCAATCGCAGCGGTGCGATCCAAAGACGTCGCCGGTGAGGCACTTGGAGTGCATCCGCACGAGCACGTTCTGCTGCCCCTCGACCTCGCCGAACACCAGCGCCACATGCTCGTGGGCGTCTACGTCGTTGTGGTAGCCGATGATGCGGAACTCACCATGCGGCGTGGGGAGCTGCAGACGATACGCCACCAGCTGCGCCACGGTCACGAAGGTGAGATCGTGCTTCGTCGCGAACTGCTCGAGTTGGGGCCGGCGCATCATGGTGCCGTCATCGGCGAGCACCTCACAGATCACACCGGCCGGGTAGAGCCCGGCGAGCCGGGCCAGGTCCACACTCGCCTCCGTGTGGCCCACGCGTTGCAGTACGCCGCCCGGGCGACCCCGCAGCGGGAAGACGTGCCCGGGCCGCCGCAGGTCCGACGGCACGGTAGCCGGGTCGATGGCGACCTGCACCGTCTTCGCGCGATCCGCCGCCGAGATCCCGGTCGTGACACCGAAGCGCTTTGCGGCATCGACGCTCACCGTGAACGCGGTCTCGTATGCGTCGGAGCTCTCCTCCGCCATCTGAGGAAGCCCCAGCGCCTGACACCGTTCCGAGGTGAGGGTGAGACAAATGAGGCCGCGACCGTGCGTGGCCATGAAGTTGACCATGTCCGGTGTGACCTGTTCGGCCGCACCGACCAGATCGCCCTCGCTCTCCCGGTCCTCGTCATCCGCCACCAGGACGAGCCTGCCTTCCCTGATGTCTTCGATAGCCTGCTCGATGGTTCCGAACTTCATAACACCTTCCTTCTATCCTTCAGGAAGACGGTGGCGGGGGCGGCCCTTCGACTGCCTGCACCGCTCAGCCCGCTCCTCCTTCCCCGTTCCCCTGTCGCCTGGCATCCAATACCTGTTTCACGTACTTCCCGATGATGTCCGCCTCCACGTGTACCCGGTCCCCCGGCGCGAGCGACCCGAGCGTCGTGTTGTCTCGCGTGAACGGAATCACGGAGAGCTGGACGACGCCGGGACCGGGGAGCGCATTCACCGTCATGCTCACCCCATCCACCGTGATGGAGCCATAGGGCACGGAGATCTCGGCCACGTCGGGCGGCAGGGCGATGTCGATGAGCACCGCATCCGCCTCGGGCTGCACCCCGCGCACCTCAGCCACGCCGTCCACATGTCCCTGTACCCAGTGACCCCCGAACCGGTCGCCGGTGGCCATGGCACGCTCCAGATTGACGCGTTCGCCCTCGCCGATGTCACCGAAACGGGTGCGCCCGCGCGTCGTGATGACCGCCTCGATCTTGAACCACCCGTCTCCCGTGTCGACGATGGTCATGCAGGCGCCGTTCACCGAGATGCTCTCGCCGACCGCCAGGTCCGCATACGGTGCCTCGATGGTGAGCGCGCAGCGCTCGCCGTCGCGTTCCACCCGGGCCACGGTGCCCATCGCCGTCACGATTCCGGTAAACATAGTTCCCGATCGACTACCAATAATGTATCTGGTCCCAGGGCCGAACGCTCCGTGACCGCCCAGCGAACACTGTCCTCCAAGGGGAGCCCACCCCTGTCGCCGAAGGCCGGCACACCGACCCCCAACCAGAGCGGCGCCTGGATCCAGTAGATCCGGTCCACCAGGTGCGCTTCGAGCAGGGCACCGGCGAGGGAGCCGCCCCCTTCGACCAACACGGAGCGCATCCCGGCGCTGCGCAGCTCGGTCACCACCTGCTCCACCCCGTCCGCCGCCCGTACCGTGACGCCCGAGCCGTCGAGATCGGCCTCGGTTCGCTCGTAGGTGTGCGAGCCGGTGATGACCACCGTCGGCACTTCCTGCGCCGTGCGCACCACCTGAGAGTCCCGTCGTACCATGCCGCTCTTCGTCAGCAACACCCTCGTGGGAGGCACCCGGGGCTCGACCGGCCCGCGCACGGTGAGCATCGGCGTACTCGCGCGCCTCGGCGCCCGAGATCCACTTGGAGCGACCGCTCTCGTCGGCGAGCAGTCCGTCGAGCGAGCTCGCCACCTTGAGCGCGATGAACGGCCGGTCGGGACGCTGCTGCGCCCACAAGAACGGTGCGTTCAGCGCGGCAGCTTCCTCGCGCATCAGTCCTTCATCCACCTCGACGCCCGCCTCTCGCAGCTCGTCTGCGCCACCGCCGGCTTGGGGCGTGGGGTCCCGCAGCGGCAGCACCACACGGGATACGCCCGCCCGGAGGATCGCGTCGGTGCACGGCGGTGTCTTCCCCGCGTGATTGCACGGTTCGAGGCTCACCACCATGGTGGCGCCCGTGGGATCGGGGCAATCGCCGAGCGCCGCGACTTCGGCGTGCGATTCCCCATACTCCGCGTGATACCCCTCCCCGATCACCTCACCGTCGCGCAGCAGCACCGCACCCACGAGCGGGTTGGGCGCGACTCGACCCCAGCCCCGCCGGGCGAGGGCGATCGCGCGCGCCATCGCACGCCGCTCCGCGGAGTCCCGCTCAGACAACGCGCACTCCAGCGCCCTCGACGACGCGGCCCACCGTCCAGGTCTCGATGCCCGCCCCCTGCGCCGCCTGCCGCACGGCGGGCTCGTCGTCGGACGGAACGACCGCGATCATCCCCAGGCCCATGTTGAACACCTCGACCATCTCGTCGGCACTCACCTTCCCCGCGTGCTCGAGCAGTCGGAAGATGCCGGGCACCTCCCACCCGGCGCGATCGACTTCGGCAGCACAGCCCTGCGGCAGCGCGCGACCAAGGTTGCCCGGAATGCCCCCGCCCGTGATGTGAGCCAGGGCGTGCACCTGCGACAGCACCGGCGCGACCGCGTTCCAATAGCTGCGGTGCACCTTGAGCAACTCGTCCCCGACGGTCAGACCGAGATCGGGAAGCTGGCTGTCGATGTCGAGCCCGAGCTCGTCGAACACGACTTGGCGCGCCAGCGTGTATCCGTTGGTGTGGAGGGTGCCGGCGAGGTCGTAGTGGCCCGCCTGATAGAGGTCGGGAAGCTGCGCCGTCTCGCCGCCGACCAGGGTCATCTCGTGCTGCCGGCAGCCTCGCGCGACGCCTTCCACCAGCGCCGCGATCGTGTCGGTCGCGACCCCGGCGACGGCCAGGTAGTCGAGAAACGCGAGCGGCGTTGCGCCGTGCACCAGGATGTCGTTCACCGAGTGATTGACCAGATCCTCGCCCACGCTGTCATGCCGGCCCGCGCGGATCGCCACCAGCACCTTGGTGCCCACCCCGTCGGTGCTCATGACCAACACCGGGTGCTCGAAGCCGTCAGGGACGCGGATCATGCCGCCGAACGCTCCCAGGGCGCCGCGCGCCAGCTCCGTACGCGTGGAGGCCACCGACTCGGCGATGCGCCGCTTCGCCTGGTCCGCGGCCTCGAGGTCCACGCCGGCCGCCCGGTATCGCTCCGCTTGCGTCACGCCCCGTCCTTGGCGGCCGCCGGTGTGGCGGAGAGGGGATCCGCGTCGCGCTCGATGTCGAACCGCACCAGCTCGGCGAACTCCCGCACCCGCGCGGTCACTTCCGCCGGCCCGATCTCATAGAACCGATCGATCGAGAACCGCTCCACGGCGAAGGAGCCCATGGCGGCGCCGTACACCATGGCCCGCCGCAGGTTATCAGGCGACACGTCATCGGTGCGCGCCAGGTGCGCCATGAATCCACCCGCGAAGGCATCGCCGGCCCCCGTCGGATCAAACACTTCCTCCAGCGGGAATGCCGGGATGTAGAAGAGCCGCTCCGACTCGTACAGCACCGCGCCGTACACGCCCTGCTTCACGACCACCGTCGACGGGCCCGCGTCCACGATCCACCGCGCCGCCCGGTACACGTTCCAATCGCCCGAGAGCTCGCGTGCCTCGGCGTCGTTCACGAGCAGCACGTCGATTCGCTTCATCAGCTCCAACAGCGTGTCCCGCTTGCTGTGGATCCAGTAGTTCATGGTGTCACATGCAACGAGCGCGGGCTCATGAATCTGATCCAGCACGCGGAGCTGGAGCTCCGGATCGATGTTGCCCAGGAAAACGTAGCGTGCGTCGCGGAACTCCTCGGGGATCTGCGGGTCGAAGGCGGCAAACACGCCGAGGTGGGTATCGAGAGTCTCCCGGTTCTTCAGGTCGTACGAGTACTCCCCCTTCCAGCGGAAGCTCTCGCCAGGGGCGTGCTCCACACCGCGCAGGTCGGCGCCCCGCTCCGCCAATTGTTCCAGGGCGTGCTCCGGATAGTCGTCACCCACCACGCCCACGAGCTGCACAGGATGCAGGATACTGGCCGCGCTGCCCGAACGGCGTCTTCACCGAGTCGAGGGCGATGCTCCCCACCACCAACAGGCTCATCGATCTACATCCGTTCCGGGGCCGTGACCCCCAAGAGGTTCAAACCGTTGGCCAGCACGACCTGTGCCGCCCTGGCCAGCACCAGCCGCGCCCGCTCGAGATCCTCGCCCACGCCCACCACCCGATGGTGGTGATACCATGCGTTGACCAGCCGCGCGATCTCCTCCAGATAGGCGATGAGGCGGTGCGGCTCCAGGGCCTCCGCCGCCTTCTCGACCTGGAGCGGCAACTCGCCGAGTCGCTTGATGAGCTCCTGCTCCACCGGCTCGGCCAGAAGGGACAGGTCGGCGCCTTCGGCGATCACCTGTACCGGCGCGACGTTTGCCGTACGAAAGATTCCCGCCATGCGCGTGTGGGCGTACTGCACGTAGTAGACCGGATTCTCCTCGGACTGCTTCGTCGCCAGGTCGATGTCGAACACGAACTGCGCGTCGCCCTTACGCATCAGGAAAAAGTAGCGAGCGGCGTCCACTCCGGTCTCCTCGTACAGATCCCGTAGGGTGACAAACTCGCCCGTCCGTTTCGAGAAGCGGACCTCCTGGCCGTGCCGCATCACCCGCACCAGCTGCACGATCATCGCGTGGAAGAAGTCGTCGGCCGCACCCAGGGCCTTCAGTGCCGAACGCATGCGCGGCACATAGCCATGGTGATCGGCACCCCACACGTCGATCGCCCGGTCGAACCCACGGCCCGCCTTGTTGCGGTGGTACGCCAGGTCCGGGAGGAAGTAGGTGAAGCTGCCGTCCTGCTTGCGCAGCACCCGATCCTTCTCGTCCCCGAACGCCGAGGTCTTGAGCCACACGGCGCCGTCCCGCTCGTAGGTGAGCTGCTTGGCGTTCAGCTCGGCCAGCGTCTGCTCGAGCTCGTCGCCACGATACAGCTCGCTCTCGCAGAACACGACCCCGAACCGCACACCGAAATCGGCGAGATCGCGATCCTGCTCCTCCCGCTGCGTCTGCACGGCGATCTCGCGGGCCCGCGCCACCCCTTTCTCGGGTGGGAGATCGGCGAACTCCCTGCCCTCCTGCTCCAGGATCTGCCGCGCTAGCTCCTCGAGGTACTCACCGTGGTAGCCGCCTTCAGGCAGCTCCGCTTCTCGTCCCACCGCCTGCTGCACCCGTGCCCAGAGCGACACGGCCAACCGCTCGATCTGGACGCCGGCGTCGTTGACGTAGAACTCCCGTACGACGTCGTGCCCCGTCGCCTCGAGCAAGGACGCCACGGCGTCCCCCAACGCCGCTCCGCGGCCGTGTCCCACGTGCAGGGGCCCCGTGGGATTGGCCGACACGAACTCCACGTTCACGCGCCGGCCGCTGCCGGAAGTCGACCGGCCAAAGGCATCCGCCTCGCGCAACACCCGCGCGAGCACATCGGCCAGGGCCGCCTCGGCGAGCCAGAAGTTGATGAAGCCGGGTCCGGCGATCTCCGTCCGAGCCACGAGCCCGGGCGGCACCTCGAGCTCGGCGAGGATGGTCTCCGCCAGCTCGCGTGGCCGCTGCTTGAGCGGCTTGGCGAGCTGGAGCGCCACGTTGGTGGCGAGATCGCCGTTGGTCGGATCGCGCGGACGTTCCAGCAACACCTCGGTGCCGGACGCACCCAATGCGTCCACCACCTGCTGCAGCGCCTCACGGAGCCGGTCGGCCCCCTGGGTCAGGATTCCGCTCCCTTTTTCTTGGGTTTCTTGGTCGTGGAGGAACTCTCGGAGCCCCCGGCCTTCTTCTCGCCTTCGGACGCCGCAGGCTTCTTGTCGCCAGCCCGCTTGTAGTCGGTGATGTAGAAGCCGGAGCCCTTGAAGTGGATCCCGGCGCCACCCGTAATCCGACGCTCGCCGCGGGTGCCACACTGGGGGCACTTGGCGAGCGTCTGGTCCGAGATCTTCTGAAATGCCTCGTATTCGTGCCCGCACTGCGGGCAGCGGTAGTCGTACGTGGGCATCCTTAAGTTCCGTAACTACAATAGAATAGGGAACTTAGCCGCCCCCTCGGCGCGGGTCAAGCTGGCGGCCGGAAGCTGCCCCAGGCCTCCCGCAGCGCGTCGCTGATCTCGCCCACCGAGGCCCTGGCACGTACAGCGTCGATGATCGGCGGCATCAGGGGGTCGTCGCCCCCGGCGGCCCGCCCCAGCGCCTCGAGCGCCCGGCGTGACGCCGCCTGGTCCCTGCCCTCCCGGGCGCTCCGTAGCCGCGTGACCTGCTGCGCGGCGAGGGCGGAGTAGTCGGGCTCGGAGATCTGGGGCGGTCCCCCCTGCTCGGCGAACCGGTTCACCCCCACCACCACCGTGCTGCCCGCCTCCACCTCCTGCTGATACCGGTAGGCCGAGCGGGCGATGGCATCTTGCATGAACCCGCGCTCCACGGCGCGCGCGGCCCCACCCAGCTCGGCAACTTCATCGAGTAAGGCCCGGGCGGCCCGCTCCACCTCATCGGTGAGACGCTCGACGTAGTGCGAGCCGCCCAGCGGGTCCACCGTCTGGGCCGTGCCCGATTCGTGGGCCAGAACCTGCTGCGTGCGGAGCGCGAGGCGCGCCGCCTCGGGGCTCGGCAGCGCCAGCGCCTCATCGTAGCTGTTGGTGTGGAGCGATTGGGTGCCGCCCAGTGCCGCTGCCAACGCCTGCACGGTCACCCGCACCACGTTGTTGAGCGGCTGCTGCGCGGTGAGGGTCGAGCCGCCGGTCTGGGTATGGAACCGCAGGCGACAGCTCACATCGCTCGCACCGTAGCGCTCCCGCATCAGGGCCGCCCACATCCGCCGCGCGGCCCGGAACTTGGCCACCTCCTCGAACAGATCGTTGTGCGCGGCGAAGAAGAACGAGACGCGTGCAGCGATCTGGTCGATCTCGATACCCGCAGCCGCCGCCCGGTCCAGGTACTCGAGCCCGTCCGCCAGCGTGAACGCCACCTCCTGCACGGCGGTCGCCCCCGCCTCCCGCATGTGGTAGCCGCTGACCGAGATGGGATTTTCTGGACCGTACCCCGCAGCCGATCCCGCCCTACCCCCTGCTCCTCAGCCACCACGACGTACATGGCCAGGAGGATCGCCGCCGTGGAGTTTATCGTCATCGAAGTGGACACCCGATCCAACGGAATGGCGTCGAACAGCACAGCCAGGTCGTCCACCGTATCGATGGCCACGCCAGCGCGTCCCACCTCGCCCTCCGCCACCGGCGCGTCGGAGTCGTAGCCCATCTGCGTCGGGAGATCGAACGCGACCGAGAGCCCGGTCTGTCCGGCCTCGAGCAGGTCGCGGAAGCGGCGGTTGGTCTCCTGCGCGGTGCCGAAGCCGGCGTACTGGCGCATGGTCCAGAGCCGACCCCGGTACATCGTGGGGTGG
>JBDGXT010000254.1:0-3055 GCA_039584455.1 Gemmatimonadota bacterium | reverse complement strand
CGATGGTCATGGTGCGGAAGCTGCCGCGGCAACCATGCGGGCGCCAGCCGTCCGTGCGCTTGCGTCTCCAGCGGGCACCTCGTTGATTGCCGGGCATGTCTGCAACGGCCATTGCGTGTCGCGGGCTCGTCAAGCGCTACCCGCCCGATGTCGTCGCCGTCGCCGGAATCGATCTCGAGGTGCGGCAGGGCGAGTGCTTCGGTATGCTCGGTCCCAACGGGGCGGGGAAGACCACCACCATCGAGATCATTCAGGGGCTGTTGATCCCCGATGCTGGCGAGGTGGAGGTGTTGGGGCTCGGCTGGAGACGCCACGAAGCCGAGTTGCGGCAGCGCTTCGGAACGCAACTGCAGGAGACCAAGCTCCCGGACAAGCTGAGTGTCGAGGAGGCGGTGCGCCTGTTCCGCAGCTTCTACCGACAGGGGAACGAGGTGGCCGACGTGCTGCGCATGGTGCAGCTGGAGGAGAAGCGCCGCGCCTGGGTGGGGAAGCTCTCCGGCGGGCAGCGGCAACGGCTGGCGGTGGCCTGTGCGCTGGTGAGCAATCCCGACATCCTGTTCCTCGACGAGCCGACGACGGGTCTCGACCCGCAGTCCCGGCGCCAACTGTGGGGGATCATCGCGGATTTCCGTCGCCGCGGCGGCACGGTATTGCTCACGACCCATTACATGGAAGAGGCGGAGCGTCTGTGCGATCGGGTGGCCGTCATCGACCATGGCAAGATCATCGCTCTCGGATCGCCGCAGGAGCTCATTGCTTCGTTGGGGGCGGAGCACGTGGTGGAGTTTGCCCTGGAGCAGGGCGCCGCGCCGGACGATGAGACGCTGGCCGCGCTCCCCGGTGTGGAGCACGTGGCGCAGGGCGACAGCAGGGTTCACCTGACGGCCAGTCGGGCGCACGAGGCCGTTCCCGCGTTGATGAAGCTGCTGGAGGGGCAGGGCACCACGCTGAGCGAGTTGACGACGCACCACGCCACCCTGGAGGACGTTTTCCTCTCCCTCACGGGGAGGCACCTGCGCGATGAATAGGCCGAGAATGGGGAGCATCGTCCAGCTCACGCTGTGGCGCATCCGCGAGTTCACGCGCGAGCCCGAAGCGATGTTCTGGGTGTTCGCGTTCCCCATCGTGCTGGCGTTTGCCCTCGGTCTCGCGTTCAAGAGTCGCGGCCCCGAGGTGGTGCGCATCGGGGTGGAGGACGCCGACGGCGCTGTCACCCTCCTGGCGGCGCTCAACGAGGCCGAGCGGGTGGAGGCGGTGCTGCTGGACAGCGCTGCGGCGGAGTATCGGCTGCGGACCGGGCGTGTGGCGCTGGTCGTATCACCGGGCGATCCGGTGGCGCTGCGGTACGACTCTACGCGCACCGAGAGCGACGTGGCGCGGCTGGTCGTGCGGGATGCGCTGCAGCAGACCGCCGGGCGGCGGGACGTGATCGAGATCCGTGACGTCAAGGTCATGGAGCCGGGGGCACGCTACATCGACTTCCTGATCCCCGGGCTCATCGGCCTCAACATCATGGGGACCGGGATGTGGGGCATTGGCTTCGGCATCGTGAAGGCGCGCAACGACAAGCTGCTCAAACGCCTGCTGGCCTCTCCCATGCGCCGCAGCGAGTTCATGCTCTCGTTCATGCTCGCCCGGCTCTTCTTTCTCGGCTTCGAGGTCGCGGCGGTGCTGTTGTTCGGCCACTGGGTGTTCGACGTGCCGGTGCGGGGATCGCTCCTGGCCGTGACGGCGATCGTGGTGCTGGGTGCGATGACGTTCTCGGGACTGGGCCTGCTCGTGGCGAGTCGGGCCAAGACGATCGAGGGCGTTTCGGGGATCATGAATCTGGTGATGGTCCCGATGTGGATCTTCTCGGGCGTGTTCTTCGCCTACTCCCACTTTCCCGATGCGATGCAGCCGTTCGTGCGGGCGCTGCCGCTCACGGCACTGAACGACGCGCTGCGGTCGGTGTTGCTCGACGGCGCCCCGCTCGTGGCGAGCGCGGGCTTACTGGGGCTGTTGGTGGCGTGGGGGGGTGTGAGCTTCGGGGTCGCGCTCCGGGTGTTCAGGTGGCGGTGAGGTCCCGCAGGGCGCGCTGCACTTCCTCCCCGTGCGTCAGGGGGAGGCCGTGCGCGGCACCCGACACCACACGCAGCTCCGCGTTGGGAAGACGGCCAGCCAGGTCGCGGGCCACCGAGAGCGGGAACAACCCGTCCTCGGTGCCGTGCAACACGATGGTGGGCACCGCCAGCTCCCACAACCGGGCCCGCACATCGAAGCCGCGCATGGCCGTGCGATAGGAGCGCATCGCCTGCCAATCGGTGTTGCGCCAACCGGCGATGTCGAGGGCCAGGTCGGAACGATTTGCCAGCGAGCGGAAGTCGACCCGCTGTGCGGCGAGTGACCCACCGGTCATCGCGCGCTTCATCGCGCGTGTGACGATCCGCGTGTTCCAGATCGGCATGAGGTAGTTCACCGGCACGCGGTGCTCCCGCCCGCCGAACCGCCCGAGCCGCAGGCGCACGGCATCGAACATCCGGCCTGCCGTCGTGCCGATGAGCAGCAGCCCGTTGATGCGCGCCACTCCCGCGACACCGTGTGTCAGCAGCCAGTGGAGCGCCAGCATCCCCCCGAAGCTGTGGGCGATCACGAAGCGGCGGTCCGCCGCCCAGTCCGCCCTGCCGCCGAGGAAGTCGTCCAGCATGCGGCGGTAGACGTCCATGCGCCCATCAACCACGCTGCCGCCGTCCCGTCCGACCGTGAGCTCGTTGAAATCCACAGCGATCGTCGGCACGTGGAGTTCGGGGAAAATCGACGCATTCATGGTCATCCCCGGTAGCAGCAGGCCGATCTCGCGCTTCGCGGTGTGCGCCGTAACTTTCGTGGCCATGGCTCCAGTCTGCTCGCAGTGTGACGTCGAGCTCCAGCCGGACGCGCAATTCTGCTTTCGCTGCGGTCGCCGTGCCGATGCCGCCTTCGAGTGGGATGTCACCACGGGTGAGCGACTCGCCGCGGCGCTCGGATCCGACTACAGCCTGATCGGCGAGTTGGGCCGCGGCGGATTCGCCGTGGT
>JBDGXT010000032.1:0-17318 GCA_039584455.1 Gemmatimonadota bacterium | reverse complement strand
GACTGACCACCAGTAACACCGCGTTCCACAACTAACTGCCAAATAGCTACTTACGGAGCGGCACCAGCCGGCTCCTTGACGCGCCACTATCAATATGATATCATATTGATAGTCCCGTTTAGGGAGGAACTCATGATCCGCGAAAACGAGCGGACAGTCGCTTCGGGGTACCTGGCGCTGTTCGTACTCATTGTGGCCACCGCTGCCACGACCTACTGGATGGTCCGGGAGATCATCGCCGAAGATCCGGTCGGGATCATCATCTCGGCTCTCGTCGTCACGGTGTTGGGCGTGTGCTTCGGCGGGCTGTTCATTGTGAACCCCAACGAAGCTCGGGTGCTGCAGCTGTTCGGCTCGTACGTAGGCACCTGCAAGACACCGGGATTGCGGTTCGCCAACCCGTTCTACACGAAGCGGAAGGTCTCGGTACGCGTGCGCAACTTCGAGACCGGCAAGCTCAAGGTGAACGACAAGACGGGGAACCCCATCGAGGTCGCCGCCGTGGTGGTGTGGCGGGTGATCGACACGGCCGAGGCACTCTTCGAGGTGGACGACTACGAGGAGTTCGTCCAGGTGCAGAGCGAGGCGGCCCTGCGCGGGCTCGCGGTGCACTATGCGTACGAAAACCACGAGGCCGAGGACGAGATGGCTCTCACCACGCACACGGCCCAGATCGCCGAGCAGCTCCAGGTGCAGGTCCAGGCGCGGCTCGACAAGGCCGGCGTGGAGGTGATCGAGGCGCGTCTCAGCCACCTCGCGTACTCGCCCGAGATCGCCCACGCCATGCTGCAACGGCAGCAGGCGACTGCCGTCATCGCGGCGCGGCGCAAGATCGTGGACGGCGCGGTGGGAATGGTCGAGATGGCGCTGGAGCAGCTCTCGAACAAGGCCATCGTGGCGCTCGACGAGGAGCGCAAGGCCACGATGGTGAGCAACCTCTTGGTGGTGCTCTGCTCCGACCGCGGTACACAGCCGGTCGTGAACACGGGATCGCTGTACTCGTAGGCTGACCCGTGTCCAAGCGGAAGCCTTTCCTGCTCCGCATGGATCAGGAGGTCCACGACGCGCTGGCCCGCTGGGCGCGGGATGAGCTGCGTAGCGTGAACGGGCAGATCGAGTTCCTCCTGCGGCGCGCACTGCAACAGGCGGGTCGTCTCGCGCGCGACGACGACCCGCCGCGGAACCCGCCAGCGGAGGGCGCGGTACCAGATTGACGTGGGGAAAGGGAGGATCGTGATGCGCGCGCCGACCATTCTACTCCTGGGCACACTGCTCCTGCCAACAACGTTGCCAGCACAGCAATCCGGCGGCACGCTGGTCCAGCCGATACAACGGCCGCCCAGCTTCTGCTTCCGCGGTCGGGCCCTGCCCGCATGCCAGTGGTTCACCTTCGCCGAGTTCGCCGTCAGCTCACGCATCGCCGACCAGAACCGGTTCGATGACACACCCCGGGTCCACTACTCCGGCGAGATCGGCGCGCTGTACAACCTGAGCTCGCGTTCGGCGGTGGGCGGTGGCGTGTACCTGGGGGGTGACGACGACGGCTGGCGGCTCGGCATTCGACCCCGCTACCGCTACTGGATCGCGGACACGTGGGCCATCGATGCTACGGCGGGCGTGCTGGTTGCGGGAGACCTAGATCTGTTCGAGGGAACCTGGCCCGGGTTCACCGCCCAGCTGGGGATCGGCTGGCAGGACCTGGCGGCGCTCACCACCCAGGTGGAGATCATCGGGACGACCCAGGGCACCTGGACCAACTGGTATGTGGGGGTTCAGGCCGGGTCCTTCGCGGCCCTGGCGGCCGCGCCCATCCTGTGGCTGGTCACACTGCTCTCGGTGGACACGGAGTAACAGGCTGTTGCACGAGGGGCCCGACTGCGACGCATCTCGCGGCCGGGCCCGCCCATCTGCTACTCGGAGACCACTCCCTCCAGGTCCTTGAGCGCCTGCTCCAGGATCTCGGTCACCCGACGCCGCCGCTCCTCGTCCTCCCGCAGCTTCCAGGCGGAGCGGTACGACTGGCCGACCAGCTTGCCAACCAGGCGAGTGATGTCGGGAATCGGGTCGGTGAAGATCGAGTCGATGGTCTCCTCGACCCGATCGAAGATGTCCTCGACCGTCGACTTGTTCTGCTCCAGGAACTCCAGGCCCGCATCGGTGATCGAGTAGACCTTCTTGCCCTCCACCTCCTCGCTCTGCACCAAACTCTCATCCTCGAGCCACTGCAGCGTGGGATACACGGTCCCGGGTGAAGGCTTGTAGCAACCCTGCGTCTGCTCCTCCAGCGCCTTCATCACCTCATAGCCGTGCATCGGCTTCTCTTTGAGCAGCTTCAGGATCACGTACTTCATGTCGCCCGACTCGAACCAGACCCTGCGGTGGCCCCGGCGGCGCTGTCCGCGCAGGTCGCCCCAGCCACACAGACCCTCGGGACCGAAGCCGAACCACCAGGCGTTGCGATGTTTGGCCACGGGACACCCCCTCTGATATATCGCGGCGTTGTATCGTAAGTAATATCGTACGATATATCTTATAGGTCAAGTGTGTCCTGGGAGACTTGTGCCGGTGGGGTGTCCGACGTTGGACGAGGGGCTGACAGGCCAGCTTTGCGGGGACGTGCTGGAGAGGGAGATGACGCAGCGGCACCCTCCGGGGTGGCGCGTGGCCCGGTGGGTGCCGCCTGGGAGTACCGCTGGTGACGAGATCTGCTGCCCGCTTCTACCCTCCCACGCTCATCGGCCACGACCACGCAGCGTAGAATGCGAAGAACAGCGCCGCACCGAGCAGCGCCAAGTCCTTCATGAAGTGCGACATCTCGATCTGCATCATCGCCGGATCGGATTCCTTCCAGAAGGCGTGCATCACGAAGGCCGTGGGCAGCAGGAAGAGCACGATCAGTCCGGCCCCGATGAAGCGGTGCCAGCCGAGCATGATGAACACACCGCCGACCACGATCATCAATCCAGAGACGATTGTGACTGCCTTCGCACCGGGCACACCCTTGCTCTGCGCGTAGGCCGCCATGTCGTTCGCCTTGAACAGGTGGTTCAGGCCGCTCCCGATGAAGAGCATGCCAAAGAGAGTCCGGCCGACCAAGTGCATCCACGGCCACAGTGGGAACAATGCCTCCGGCATCCAGGCCTCCTCGCGAAGACGATCGGGGATGTGGTGCCCCACGATGCGCGCATGCCTCGCGGAGCGCAAGCAGGCTGCCCTCGCGGGGAGCCGCACCCCTGGCTAGCTTGCCGGACTCTCGACCATTCCGAACCGTCCGACTGCTGAGTTCAAGAGCCGCACATGGATGCGCATGGCACGCGTGGGGTTCCCGATCGGGTAAGGCTACCACACGGGAAGGCGCGATATGAACGAGGGCGGCACCAACGGTGCCGCCCTCGGTGTTGCTGCGGCTCTCGGAGCACGCGGCGCTACCAGCTGTCCGGCACTCTCTCACTCTGCCACAGGAACCCGCTGTCCCGCTCGGGGACCGTGACCGTGACGCTCTGACGGCGCTGGTTCCGCATGATCTCGATGGTCATCGTCTCGCCCGGCTCGTACGACCGCATGATGCGCAGCGCGTGCCGCGGGTCGGTGGGCTCGCGCCCGCCGATGCTCAGGATGACGTCGCCGCTCTTGAGATCGAGTGCTTCGTCCCGCGGCGCACTCACCACGAGCAGCCCCTCACTGGTGCCGAAGTAGTCCCCCAGCTCGTCGTCGAGCGTTACCAACTCGATGTCGAGCCAGCGGTGCGGCAGAGCCCACTCCACCATCGGGGCGGCAATCGACCACTCGGACGGGCGGACGTAGCCGAGCTCGATCTCCGGCGTCTCGAGGATCTCAACCCGGTTCCCGGAGTCGGCGAAAAGCCCAAAGGAGTAGGCGCGCGAATCCAACTGCCGCAGCACGACGTCGGCCGTGTGCGTCTCGTCGCCGCGACGATACTCGACCCGCATCGTGTCGCCTTCCTCGTGCCCGCGAATGGCGGCCACCAGCTTGTCGCCTGGCGAGTCATCCCGCCGCCCGGTTCGCGCCAGGGACTTGCCGTCGGCGCTCCTGATGATGTCGCCCGACTGGAGACCGGCCTCGTCGGCCGGGCCGTCCGGCGTGATCCCCTGCAGCACGGCGCCGATGGGATCGGTCTCGGCATTCCAATCGTCCGATCCGAGAAACACGCCCATGCGTGGGCGGCCGAGGCTCACCACCACGTTGGCCTCGCCGCTCGGGAGGACACGGATGCGCTCCAGGATGGTGCGGACCTCATCGTCGCGCAGCTGCCGCTGTGCCATGCGCAGGGACGACATGGCCTCCCGCATAGCGAGGGTGGCGGCATCGATCTCGGTTTCCCGCAGCTGCTCGAGCGCCCGCTGTAGCTCCCGCTGCGCGTCCTGGACGCGGCGCACGGCCTCCTGAATCTCGTGCTCGCGCTCCGGGTCTGGCTCCTGCGCCAGGACCGTGGCCGGCCGGCCCATCAACACGGCCAGCCCAATCAATGTCAACAGTCTGAGTTTCATCATCGTTCTCACTACTCCTTTACCGCTACACGATGCGTAGCCGGCGATCAGGGTCGCACGGCCGCACTCGCATGATCTCAGTGTCCGACGTATGCGGTCTGCTGCACGTGCGTCACCACCAGCTGATTCACCAGTATCACGCGCTCCTCCCACAGGTCGCGCAACTCGACCGTCACGTGGCCGCCGGTCTGGACCGTGGCGATGCCGGCATCGATCACCGCGATGCGATCCTCCAGCCCGACGATCACCACCAGCACCCGCCCGTTCACCACACGCCGCTCGCGCTCGACCTCGTGCAGCACCTGTTCCAGCTGGTGCGACTCCTGCTTGAGCTCGTCCACTTCCTGCGCAATCGCCACATCCGGACCGGATCCCCTCACACCGGGAATGCCGACCATGAGTGCCAGCGCGGCGGCGGCCGCCAGGACGGCCCCGCCCGCTCGCTGCCACTGCCTGCGGCGGCGCGATTGCCCCAGGGCGTCACGGACCACGGGCCAGCGGTCGCGCGGCGGCGTGAAGCTCGGCAACGCCCTCAGTGCCGCCACCCGCTGGTGCAGCCGGTCGAGCTCGGCGCGGCAGGCATCACACTCGTCCACGTGCGACCGCGCCACGGCCGACCCCTCACCGTCCCGCAGGTCCAACAGCTCCGCGATCGTGCAATGTCTCAGCACTGCGCCTCCTCACCGAGCATCTTCCGCAGCCGCGCATGTGCCCGCGACAACTGCGACTTGGAGAAGCTGACCGTCTTGCTCATCTGCTCGGCAATCTCCTCGTGGGTGAACCCTTCCACATCGTGCAGCCAAACCACCGCCCTGGACGTCTCCGACAGTTGATGCAGCGCGGCCTCCAGATCCATCTGCAGGCCCGTGTCTCCATCCAGCCTGCTCGCCCAGCCGCTGTCCTCGAAGAATTCCTCCGTCTGTCGGTACTTCTCGTAGCGTATCCGGATCAGCGCCTTGCTCGACGCGATCCGCTTGATCCATGCCGTGAGGCTACCTGGCCCGGTCCCCCGGAACTTCTTGATGCTGCGGCACACCTCCAGGAACGTCTCCTGCATCACCTCTTCGGCATCCTCCGGACTCCGGCAGATCCGCCGCGCCAGCGTGTAGACCGTGCCCTCGTAGGCGCGGTACACTCGCTCGAGTGCGGCCAGATCGCCGGACTTGGCCCGGTGGATCGCCAGATCGTCCAATGCCGCCAGGGTGAGGTCTGCCATTCCCGTCAAGATAGACGCCCGGGGGGGCGGGAAGGTCGCAGGCCGACAGCCCCTACCCTGCCCCCCAGAGCGCCCCCAGAGCGGGGAACCGGGTAGGGGGAACTGTACGACACCATCAGGACTCATAAGAGTTTACGACACATACACTTACGCGAGCTGCTGGTTGCCATCGCCCGCTCCTGCCTGTTCCCGGTTTCCAGCACCCCGCACCGTCCCCACTACACAAAGCGGGAAGCACCCCTTGGGGTGCTTCCCGCTTCTCGCCTCCCGGCTCCCGCCCGTCTACACCACCAGATTCACCAGCCGATCGGGCACGTAAATCGTCTTGCGTGGCTGCTTGCCCGCCGTGAAGCGCTGCACGGCGTCCTCAGCGAGGGCCCGTGCCACAGCCTCGTCTTGGGAGATGCCCGGCGCCACCCGAAGGCGACCCCGCACCTTGCCATTCACCTGCACCACCAGCTCGAGCTGCTCCTCCTGAGCGAGCGCCTCGCGAGCGCCTCCTCGTACACCGGCCACGGCGCGTCGAACACGCTGGTGTCGTGTCCCAGCCGCTCCCAGCACTCCTCGGCGAGGTGCGGCGCCAGGGGGCCCAGCATGATGGCCAGCGGCTCGAGCAACGCTCCCGGCAAACCGGTGCCCCCATCTCCCCCCGCGCGCAGGACGTTCACGTACTCCATGAGCTTCGAGATGGCGGTGTTGTAGCGCAGCGCCTCGAGGTCGGTGCCTACGCCGTGGATCGTCTGATGCAGCTTGCGGTACGCCTCGCGATGGTCGTCGGCCCGGCCCCCTCCAGCTGATGCCACCAGGCCCCAGACCTTGTCCAAGAAGCGCCGGATCCCCGAGATCCCCTCGTCGCGGAAGTCGCCACCCTCCTGGTAGGGTCCGAGGAACATGAGATACATGCGAAACGTGTCGGCACCCCACTTGGCGATGTACTCGTCGGGCACCACCACATTGCCGCGCGACTTCGACATCTTCGCCCCGTCTTTCACGATGGTGCCGTGCGCGCGGAACCGCGCAAAGGGCTCCTCGAAGGGAAGGTGTCCGAGGTCGTGCAGCGCCATGGCGATGAATCGCGAGTACATCAAGTGCAGCACGGCGTGCTCGTTCCCACCGATATAGGAGTTCACCGGAAGCCACTTCGCAGTGAGCTCCTTGTCGAAGGGCCGGTCGTCGTATTCGGTCGACGGGTACCGCAGGAAGTACCACGCCGAGTCGAGGAACGTGTCGGAGACATCGGTCTCGCGCCGCGCCTCCCTGCCGCACGTGGGGCACGGTACCTTGTACCACTCCTCCACCCGTGCCAGCGGGGACACGCCCGACTCGTCGGGGCGGAAGTCCTCCAGCGGCGGCAGCAGCACCGGAAGATCCTCCTCCGGTACTCCCACGATCCCGCAGTCGTCACAGTAGATCGCGGGGATGGGCGGACCCCAGTAGCGCTGCCGTGAGATGCACCAATCGTGCAGCCGGTACTGGACCCGCTTCTTGCCGACGTGTTGCTGCTCGAGCCAGGCAGTGATCGCCGGGACCGCCTCGGAGCAAGGCATCCCGTCGAACTGACCGGAGTTGATCATGGTGCCGTCCCAGCCGACGAAGCCGATCCCTTCCTGGGCCGGGTCGTCGGGCTGGACCACCTGCCGTACTTCGAGATTGAACTCGTGCGCGAACTCGAGGTCGCGCGCATCGTGCCCGGGCACCGCCATGATCGCTCCGGTGCCGTACTCCATCAGCACGTAGTCGGCGATCCAGATGGGAATCGACTCGCCCGTCGCCGGGTTGCGGGCATACGCCCCGGTGAACACCCCGGTCTTCTGCTTCTCACCGACGCGGCGCGACACGATGTCCATGGCCGCAGCCCGCCGTTGATACTCGTGCACCACCTGCCGCTGTTCCTGCGTGGTGAGCTTGCGCACCAGCGGATGCTCCGGCGCCAGCACCATGTAGGTAGCGCCGAAGATGGTATCGGGACGCGTCGTGAACACCGTGATGGGCGTGCCCGTGGGCGTCTCGAACACCAGGTCGGCACCCTCGGAACGGCCGATCCAGTTCACCTGCATCGTGCGGGTGGATTCCGACCAGTCGAGCCACTCGTGGTTCTCCAGCAGCCGCTCCACGTAGTCGGTGATCTTGAAGAACCACTGCTCCAGTAACCGCTGGTGCACGACCGTACCGGGATGCCGTTCGCAGTGACCGTCGATCACCTGCTCGTTGGCAAGCACCGTCTTGCACTCGGGGCACCAGTTGACCGGCGCCCTCTTGCGCACGGCCAAGCCGGCGTCGAACAGCTTGAGGAAGATCCACTGGGTCCACTTGTAGTACCGCGGATCCGTGGTGGAGACCTCGTGGTCCCAATCCAGCATCAGCCCGCACCGCTGCAGCTGCTCCCGAAACCGCGCGATGTTCTGCGGGATGAGCTCCGCCGGGTGCGTGTTGACCTTGAGGGCGTAGTTCTCCGAGTGGATGCCGAAGGCGTCGAACCCGATGGGCTCGAAGACGTTCTCACCCTGGAGGCGGCGGTACCGTCCGTAGACGTCGGCGCCCACGAAGGCGAACACGTTTCCCACGTGGAGCCCTTCGGCAGACGGGTAGGGGTACATCATGAGGTTGTAGTACGGCCGCTCGGCCCCGTGCAGGTCGGCCGCGTTCGTGTGCCGCTCGTCCCACCGGCGGCGCCACTTGGCTTCGACGACCTGCGGGTCGTACGTTTCGATCTCGGGCCGTTCGGCTGGCATAGCACGCGTAATCTACAACCGCTTGCTCCCCCTGGAAGCCCGCCGTAGGTTTGGCGCAACCGTATGGCCACCCAGAAATCCGCTGCGCTGCACAAGCGAACGCTCCTGATCGGAGCACCTCTCGCGGTCATCGTGGTGGCCGCGGCCGCCTGGATTGCCTCCCAGATCGTCGAGATCGAGTTCGAGGACGCGGCCGACCTCCGGATCGCCGCCGCCGCCGAACGAGCCAGCAGTACCGTCGACCAATACCTGCGGGAGCGCCGCTCCGCCCTGCAACTCTTCGCCAACATCCCCGACATCGTGGACCTGACGGGCATCGCCGGTCGCGACGCTACTAGACGGGGACTTGACGGGCTCGCTGCTGCCACGCTCGACCAGCAGTTCGCCGCGACCGGACAGCTCGCTCCCGATTCCACGCTGGCCCGGTTCCTGGAGCAGTTCGGCGACATCTCCGACTTCGCCGCACTGTCGTTCACCGAGCGGCACGGGTTCACCGTCACCAGCAGCTTGCGGGGCGACGACTTCGTCCAGGCCGACGAGGAGTGGTGGCAGGTCGCCATGGAGCAGGGTTCCTACCAGGGCGAGCCCGAAGTAGGTGACGCGTCGGGCATCATGGGGCTCACCGTGGCCCACGCGATCAACGATCCGGTGACGGGAGAGCCGATCGGGGTCATGCGGGGCACGGTGACGCTCTTCAGGCTGGCCCGCCTCGCCGTCTCCGACCTGCAGACGCTCGCCATCCAGGTAGTGGACGCCGAGGAGCGGGTGGTGATCTCGGCCGACCCGACCCGCTTGCTGCGCCCCATTGACGAGGCCCACCAGATCCGCCGCAGCGACATCACCGAGGTCATGGAGATCGAGCTGCCCACGGGCGGCACCGACTGGGTAGGCACGACACCGACCAACCAGGGGCGCTGGTGGGTGGTGGTGCGGGAGCCTGAGGCGGTCACGTACGCCGGATCCCGTTCGCTGCAGCGGGCGCTCCTCACGGGAGCCGGGGCCATGCTCATCCTCGTGCTGATCATGATCGCCTACGTTACCTCGTGGCTCAATCGCAAGGTGACCCAGCCGGTGCGCCACGCCGGTGCCGTGGCAGGACGGGTGGCGGACGGCGACCTCTCCGCCTCCGTGGCGGCCGAGGATGCCGGTTCCGAGGAGGTCGGCATCCTACTCTCGTCGGTGGAGGGCATGGTCGAGGCCCTGCGGCGCCTCGTGGGACAGATTCGCCTCTCCTCCGAGGAGTCGGCCTCCATGGCCGAGGAGATCTCGGCCAGCACGCAGGAGATGTCGGCCTCCACCCAGGAGATGGCCAACACCTGCCAGAATCTCAGCGATCAGGCCACCCAGCAGGCCGAGCAGGTGCGTGGTGCGGTGGGCGACGCCACACGGATCAGCAGCATCACGGCCCAGCTCGCCGACGGCGCCAGTCTCGCCGCCGAACGCAACACGGCGCTGTTGGAGACCGCGGAACAGCACCGAGAGCGGCTCCTTGCGGGCAGCGAACAGTTGGGCCGGCTCGCCAGCGATTTGGAGGAGGGCGTTTCGGACGCCAGGCGCCTGGCCGACATGTCCGGACAGATCGAGGCGTTCATTAAGCAGACACGCTCGATCGCGACCCAGACCAACATGCTCGCGCTCAATGCGGCGATCGAGGCATCGCGGGCCGGGGGCGAGGGGCGGGGCTTCGCCGTGGTGGCCGACGAGGTCCGCAAGCTCGCCGGCCAGGCGGCGCAGGCGGCGGCCTCCACGACCGAGACCGTCAACAACGTGCTTGCCACGCTGCAAGCCACCGTGGACCGCCTGACCGTGCTCTCGGAGTCGAGCGCATCGGTGCGCCAGATTGCGGACGCCGCCGCCGGCGGGCTCCGGGAAGTTGCGGGCGGTGCGGCGGAAACCAGCGCGTGGACCGGAGAGATCTCGACCGCCGCCGGTGAAGTACGGAAGCTGGTGGATGAGATCACTGAACGACTTCAATCCATCCAGGGCGGCACCGAGTCGGTCGTGGCGGCCGCCGAGCAGATAGCCGCTTCCGCCGAAGAGCAGAGCGCCTCGACCCAAGAGATTGCCAGCTCAGCGGCCCAGCTCGCCGAGGCGTCGGAGCGCCTCACGGCGGCCGTGAGCTCCTTCCGGATGGCGGGATCGGGAAAGCGCGAGCCGGCGCCCACACCGGCGGCGCCCTCGGCGGCCTGAGCTAGTCGCCGTTCAGACTCGCGAAGCGCACCTCTAGCACGTCGTCCAATTCCATCAGACTCTTGAGGACCGCAGCAGCCGGCGTCTGATCCACGACGATCGCGGCCAGCGCCTCGCCCCCGGCCTCGTCTTTTCGGGCCTGGTGGTAAGACGCGATGTTCACGTGCGCTTCGCCCAGCAGGCTCCCCACCCGACCAATGACCCCGGGAACGTCGCGGTTACGCAGCAGCAACACGTGGCCGTCGGCCGGCACGTCCATGGGGAAGCCGTTGATGCGGATCACTCGGCCGGCGCGCTCGCCCAACAGGGCGCCGTCCACCGTGACCTTTCGGTCGGGCGTCCGGACCGCCACCCCGATCGTCGTCTCGAAGCCGGCGATGGGCCGCCCCACACGCCGCCCGATCTTCATGCCCCGGTGCTCCGCGCGTGCCGCGGCGTTCACCAGGCTGACCGCGTCCACGCCCACCGCGGAGAGCACGCCCTCGACCGCCGCGAGCATGGTAGGACGCGGCGCGTCGTCGTCGTCGCCCCCGAAGTAGACCTCTACCGACTGCACACGGTCATGCGCGATGCCCGCCGCGAGGCGTCCCAGGCGGCGGGCCAATTCCAGCACCCCGCCGAGCCGGTCCATCACCTGACTGGGGATGCCGGGGAGATTCACCGCGCCGCGCAGAGTACCCGTGAGGAGGGCGTCGCGCACGTTGGCACATATCTCGGATGCCACCCGCTCCTGCGCCTCGGAAGTGGAGGCAGCGAGGTGTGGAGTCAGCAGCACCTTGTCGGCCTTGCGCAGCGGTGAATCGGGCTCGAGCGGCTCGGGCTCGAAGACGTCCAGCGCGGCGCCGGCCAGCGTTCCCTGTTCCAGCGCCTCGAGCAGCGCGTCCTCGTCCACCAAAGCACCGCGTGCCGCGTTCACGACCACGGCCGTGGGCTTCATCTTCTCCAGCCGCTCGCGATTCACGAGTCCGCGCGTCTCGTCGGTGAGCGGTGCGTGCAGCGACACCACGTCGGCCGTCTCGAACACCTCGTCCAGCCCCAGCAGCGTGATACCCATGTCACGGGCCCGCGCCTCCGGAAGATACGGGTCGTGCGCTACCACCTTCATACCGAAGGCACGCGCGATGCTCGCTACGTGCACGCCCACCCGTCCGAGCCCGATCAGCCCGAGTCGCTTCCCTCGAAGCTCGGTGCCCGGAAACTGCTTCCGGTCCCAACGCCCCTGCTCCATGCTCGCTGCCGCCCAGGGAATTTTGCGCAGCAGCGACAGCAGCAGAGCAATGGTGTGTTCCGCGGCGCTCACCGTATTGGCGCCGGGTGCATTGAGCACCGCGATGCCCCTCCGTGTCGCCGCCTCGACGTCGATATTGTCGACCCCGACTCCCGCCCGGCCTACCAAGCTGAGCTGCGGCGCACCGGCCATGAGCTCCTCAGTCACCGTGGTGTCGGAGCGGACCAGCAACGCGTGAGCCCGCTCCAGCTCGCCGGGCAAGCGGTCCGGCTCCCCCGCGACGGGGATGACCTCTATCTGCGACTCGTTCTCGAGCAGCGCGAGGCCCGCCGGGTGCAGTCGGTCGGCGACGACGACGACGAAGCTCATGCCACCACCTCCTCCACCACCCCCAGCACCTCTCGCACCCTCTCGGGACTGTGGTCACCCATGTGCCCGATGCGCAGCGTCGTGGGCTTGAGCTCACCGTACCCTGTGCCGATGATCCAGCCCTTCTTCTTGACCGCCTGCACCAGCTCGCGGCCGTTCTTCCCCTCCGGCACCTCGAGGCACGAAACCGTCCAGGAGCGGCGACCCTGAGGCGGCAGATACGAGAACCCGAGCTCCCCACCCCGTCCCCCGACCCACTGCTCCACGACCTGACGCATCGCGTCGTGCCGCTGCCACCGCCCCTCGATGCCACCCTCGGCCTCAATCCGCTCCAGCTGCGCATCGAGTGCGTAGAGCAGAGAGATCGCGGGCGTATTGGTGGGTTGGTAATTACCGGCGGCCTTGTCGAATGCAATCACGTCGAGATAGGCGCCACGCTCCGGTATCGACTTCGCATGCTCCAGCATGCGCTCGGAGGCCACCGCCAGCGCGAGGCCGGGCGGCAGCGCCAGCGCCTTCTGCGATCCCGTCAACACGAAGTCCAGCGACCACTCGTCGGTCTCCACCGGCGATCCGGCCATCGACGTCACGGCATCCACGAGCAGCAGTACGTCGTCGAACTCGTGCACCACCGCGGCAAGCTCCTCGAGGGGCGCGAGGGCGCCGGTCGACGTCTCCGAATGAACCAGCGTGACGGCCTCCACGTCGGTCCGCTTGAGCGCGTCCCGCAGCATCTCGGGTTCCACCGTCTGCCCCAACGGAACCTGCAGGCGCACGACGTCGCGCCCCGTGGCGGCCACGATCGCGGCGAAGCGCTCGCCGAACGCGCCACCCACGAGGGAGAGGGCGCGGTGCTTGACCCCGGAGCGCACGGCCATCTCCATGAAGCCGGTGGCCGAGCAGGTGCCCACGAGCACGCGACGCTCGGTGCGGCACAGGCGCTGGAGTGGTGGCTCCATGCGCTTCAACAAGTCGACCATGTCCTGGCCCCGATGCGGGATCATCGCCCGGTTCATGGCCGCCAGGACTTCGGGGTGGACTTCCGTGGGTCCGGGAAGCAAGAACCGACCGAACTCAGGCGCGCTCATTCACCGTACCAGGTGTCGATGGGCTGGGTCGAGCGGACCAGGTGCATGCCTGCGTCCGCGAAGCGTTGAAAAGCCTCGTCTGCCTGCTCCGTGAAGTCAACCACGCCGGGGACCACCACGGCGGACGTGCAATCCTCCAGCAGGTACACCTTCTTCGCCAGGCCAGGGTCCCGCGCCTGCACTTCGGTCAGTAGGTCGTGAATCGACCAGGCCACGCAGTGGCTCTTTGCCTGGCCCGCCACGACTACCGCGTCGAACGCAAGCAGCCGCTCGATGAACCGAACGTTCTTGGCCGCGATCGGTGTGCCCTCGGGCCCCTCGAGCACCTCAGGGCTCAGCACCGAGTAGTTCTCAGTGAGGGGATTGTTGCCCTTCACCTCGAACCCCGTGGGAGCCGCGCGGGCGACGCTGTGAAAGAAGACGGCCTCTTCCACGGCGGACACGAGCGCGTGACCCACCCCGCCGAGCATGGCGTGATAGGGCCATACCATGAGGGGGTAGCGGCCTTCGCTCAAGGTACGCACGTAGTGCAGGGCGTGTTCGCTCATCCAGGCAGCGTCGCGCCCGGCCACGGCGTCGGCGATCGCCGGATTCACCTTCCAGACACCGCGCTCGACGTCTTCGGGCGTGATGATGGTCTGCGCACCCGCCGGGTGCTCCCCTGCGTTGTTGATCCAGAAGATGGGATGGAAGATTTGAATGGCGCTGTGGGTGTCCATGGTGGGGGCGATCTCGCCGATGACGCCGAGGTTCCGGTAGATGAACTCGCACAGCCGGACGTTGTCCTCGACCGCCCCGTTCCCCGAGCGCCCGCCGACGAAGAGCTCGTGCCCCGGAATACAGAAGGTGTTCTGGCAGTCGACCACTACGAGACAGATACGTCGCTCGTCTGTCGAGGCCGGACGAAGATCATGCTGCCGCGCCCACGCCTCGGCCTCTCGGGCACGCGACTCGTACTCGACTCGCCAGATCTCTCCGACCCTGGCAGGATCGAAGTGAGGAGGGATGGGGAGCTCGGGCACGTTCTCCCTACTCCACCGACTCCATTCGCTCATTGGGCCGATACCACCGCCCGACCTTGGCGCACGACTTGCCGTCCTTCATCACCACGTCCGCCGTGAAGTCGTACTTGCCTCCGTCGCGGAACAGCGACGAGCCTACACCATACGAGTCGACCGGCGCCCCGGCGTCCTCGAACGCTCGGATCTTCTCCACGGTGAAACCGCCCGAGACCACGATCTTCACCTCCGCGAACCCCTCGGCATCGAGCGCCTTGCGGACGTTCCACACGAGTCTGGGATTGACTCCACGGGGATCGAAGTCGCCCATGCCGCCACAGACCGACTGGTCTACGAGCGTCGCCGACGTATCGAGCCGCACCCCGTACAGCCGCGATCCGAGCGCACGCGCTACCTCCAGCGAGGTGCGCACGCTGTCGTTCTCGAAATCCACCAAGCTGATCAGCTTCACATCCTCGGGCATGTACTCCGCGAACTTCTCCGCCGCGAGCACGGTATCGCCACCGTACGCGGCGATCATGGCGTGGGGCACGGTGCCCACTCCTTCGCTTCCCCACCACGAGGCCTGGGCATCGGTCGAGACGCCGATCGCTCCCGCAATGTGCGCCGCGTACCCGTCGCCGGTCTGCACCAGCCAGTGATCGTGGCGGGCGGGGAAGAACATCACGTCCTTCGGCTTAGCCGCCTCGACCACGAGGCGCGTGTTGGTCCCCACACGGGTACGGCGCGCGAGCACGCCCACGTACAGCGTCTCGAGGTGCGCGAATGCATCGTACGGACCCTCGATGGTCATCACCGTCTCCCACGGGGCGACCTCGTCGCCGTCGTAGAGTGCGTAAACGGTGAGGTCTTTCCAGGAGTGGGAGCAGAGCTTGAGGATCGCGATTGCCTCGTCGATGCCGCCGAGGTACGCGTGGGATTTGCAGAACACCTGCATCATCACCGTGGGCCGATGACCATCGGCCAACACCACCTCCCGCGCCCGGACGAAGTACTTGTCGGTGTAGTACCCCGACTGCATCTTTTCCACTGGAAGGTGGAAGATGGACGGGTCGAGGCGCTTCCGCCGTGGCATAGCTAGGTGCTGTCCTCTCTGATCGCGAACCGCAGGGCGCGCCGCCGCAGCCAGCGGACGCCGAGCGCATCCCGCATTCCACGGGCGGCCCGGTTCCACATCCCGTACTTGCTACGCCCGTGTCGCCGCGGCCGGTGGGAAACGGGGACTTCAGCCACCACGCCGCCCTGCGTTCGTACCAACGTCGGGAGGAAGCGGTGCATCCCGCTGAACCGCGGCAGGGTCGCCATGGCGCTCCCGCGGATCGCCTTCAGGGAGCAACCCGTATCCCTCACGGTGTCACCAGTGATCCAGTTCCGCACCCGATTGGCAATCCGGCTCTGGAGCAGCTTCCACCGGGAATCGGCGCGCCTCACACGGTAACCGGCCACGGCGGCGAGGGACGGGTCAGCCGCAAGTGCCTGCAGCAGCCCAGGGACGTCGGCCGGATCGTTCTGCCCATCGGCGTCCATCAACACCACGACCTCGCCGGTGGCTGCATCCGCTCCCGCCGCGAACGCGGCACTCTGTCCCGCGTTGGCTTCGAAGGCCACGACCCGCAAGCGGGGGTCGCGCGCCCTGAGCCGGAGCAACTCATCGAGCGAGCCATCGGTGGAGCCGTCGTCCACAGCAACCACTTCATGCGGGACATCCCGCAAGGTCGCCGCGATCTCCTCGAGGAGCGGCGCCAGGTTCTCCCGCTCGTCGTAGACCGGCAGCACCACGGAGACCACAGGGTCCTTCACGGGGGCAACGTACGGCGCTCCAGACCCGGAATCAAGTTGACGGGGCTCCGCCCGCCTACCTTATTTCGCGGTGCTCGCCACTCAACGTGCCATCCTGGGAGGAGGGGCTGATCGTGTCCGATTCACTCACCCGCAGAGACTTTCTGGGTGCCGCCTCGGGGCTCGCCGCCGGCGCCATGCTCGGTCCGGGGATCATCGGGAAAGGCGCGCCGGCCGTACACGTGCGGCCGGCCGCACGTACCGCAGCCGTAGCGTCGGCCAACGGGCTCCGGGCTGTAGACAAGGCCGGGGCGTTACTTCAGCAGGGAGTCGATACGCTCGACGCCGCCATCGAGGGCGTGAAGATCCAGGAGCTCGACCCAGAGGACACCTCGGTGGGCTACGGCGGTTTGCCGAACGAGCACGGCGTCGTCCAGCTCGACGCATCCTGTATGCATGGCCCCTCTCGCCGGGCGGGAGCCGTCGGCGCGCTGGAAGGAATCAAGACGCCCAGCGTCGTGGCCAAGTACGTGCTGCTCTATACCGACCACATTATGCTGGTGGGCGAGGGCGCCAAGCAGTTCGCGCTCTCCTACGGGTTCAAAGAAGAGGACCTGCTTACCGACAGGGCGCGGGAGCGCTGGCTCCACTGGCGTGCCAACCGGGGACCCAACGACGACTGGATCGACGTGCCTCGGGACGAGCAGATGGCAGTGCCAGAGCGGCACGGCACGATCAACTGCAACACGGTGAACGCAAACGGCGACGTCTCCTCCGTCACCACCACGAGCGGGCTGGCGTGGAAGATCCCAGGCCGGGTGGGAGACTCCCCCATGATCGGCGCAGGCCAGTACACCGACAACGATATCGGCGCCGCCGGCTCCACGGGACGAGGCGAGGCGAACATCAAGGTATGCGGCGCGTTCCTCACGGTCGAGTTCATGCGGCGCGGCATGTCACCGACCGACGCGGCCCTGGAGACACTGCGGCGCGTCGTGGCCACCACCGAACCGCGCCTGCTCGACGAGCAGGGCCGCCCGCAGTTCGGGCTCAACTTCTACGCGGTGAACAAGCGGGGCGAGTTCGGCGGAGCGTCGATCTGGTCGCACCGCGCGTCCGACGACCCCGCGCGCCGGACGCACCGGCAGTATGCCGCCTTCGATGGCGAGACCGCCCAATTGTACGACTC
>JBDGXT010000031.1:0-13467 GCA_039584455.1 Gemmatimonadota bacterium | reverse complement strand
CTGCTCTTGGTGAAGATCATCCCGAGCGTCTTCCCCGCGAGCGGCTGCTTGCGGTACTTCCCCGCCTTCATCTGGAGGGCGAGGTCGAACAGTTCTCGTATCTCGTCGGCAGTGAGGTCGGGTACCTGAAGGAAATCACGTTTCGGCATGACAATCACCGAGGTAGGTCAAAATGACAGGCTAGCCGACTGATTCTAGCCGGATGGCGGAGGGGTGTAAAGCCAGAACTGCCAGGCAGAAAGGGGCCCCAGGGCGGTCACTACTTGACGGAACGGGTCCGTCCACTCCGGCAGACCGGCGCCGGGGTGAAACGGGTGCGACGAGGTACCGCCAGGGGGGATGGGTCCGCGGTGCGGTATCGCTCCCCTAGAGGATGTACTTCCTCAGATCCTCGTCGTCGACGATGCGCATGAGCCGCTCCCGCACCTGCGCGGCATCGAACGTGACCTGCTTCTCGGGAACGTCGGGCAGCTCGAACAAGAGATCCTCGAGCAGTGTCGTCATCACGGTGTGCAGGCGGCGCGCGCCGATGTTCTCGGTGCGCTCGTTCATCACCATGGCGATGCGTGCGATCTCGGATACCCCGTCGTCGCTGAACGAGAGCTCGGCCCCCTCGGCCGTGCACAGCGCCTGGTATTGCTTGACGAGGGAGTTCTCGGGTTCGGTCATGATCCGCACGAACTCCTCCTGCCCCAGCGACGAGAGCTCGGCGCGAATCGGGAAGCGGCCCTGCAGCTCGGGGATGAGATCGGACGGCTTCGACACGTGAAACGCGCCGGCCGCGATGAACAAGACGTGATCGGTGCGCACGTACCCGTAGCGGGTCTGCACCGTCGAGCCCTCGACGATGGGCAGCAGATCGCGCTGCACACCCTCGCGCGAGACGTCGGGTCCCCCCATGTGGCCGCGTTCGCCGGCGATCTTGTCGAGCTCGTCGATGAAGATGATGCGAAGATGATGCCGTGGTTCTCGACCCGGTCGAGCGACTCGTTCACCACGTCGTCCATGTCCACCAGCTTGCGCAGCTCCTCGTCCACCAGGATGCGCCGCGCCTCGCTGAGCCGAACCACGCGCTTCTTAGTGCGCTTGGGCAGCATGTCCTGCAGCATCTCGGTGAAGTTGACGTCGGCACCCTCCATGCCCTGCGGGAACGCCATCATGTCGAACGCCGGGAACGCCTGCTGGGTGACCTCGATCTCCACCTCACGCTCTTCCAGCTTCCCGTCGGCAAGCAGCTTCCGCAGCTTTTCGCGCGTGCGCTCACGGCGCTCCTCATCGTCGGTGGGGAGCGGCTCCTCACCCTCGCCCCGGCGCACCTCGCCGCTCGACGAGACCACAAACAGGGCCTGCTCCTCGGGCGGCGCGTCCGGGTCCGGCTCCGCGCGTGTCTCGGGCACCGGGGTCGCAGGCTCCTGGTGCAGCTCCGGCCGTGGACGCGTCTTGGGTGGGGGCGGCAGCAACAGATCGAGCAGCCGCTCCTCTGCGCGGCGCTCCGCAGTGGGAAACACCTCGTCCTCGCGCTCGCTGCGCACCATGTTGATGGCGGCGTCCACCAGATCCCGCACCATGGACTCCACGTCGCGGCCGACGTACCCCACTTCGGTGAACTTCGACGCCTCGACCTTGATGAATGGCGCGCCGGCCAGCCGCGCCAACCGCCGCGCGATCTCGGTCTTCCCCACCCCCGTGGGACCAATCATGATGATGTTGTTGGGCAGGATCTCGTCGCGAATTCCCTCAGGCGCGTGTTGCCGGCGCCAGCGGTTCCGGATCGCGATGGCCACCGCCTTCTTGGCGTCGGCCTGCCCCACGATGTAGCGGTCCAGCTCCACGACGATCTGCCGCGGCGGCAACTCCTCGAGCCACGGCACCGCGTCAGGTCCCGTGTCGATCGCCTCCAGCTTCTCTTCCAGCGGCTTGGGCTCCGTGCTCATTTCGACTTCTTCCCACCACCGTGCGCCGCCTGCAGCTCGACGACGGAGATGTTGTGGATGTCCATGGCGGAGAGATCGGTGTGCTGGAGCAGCGCCCTGGCCGCCGCCAGCGCGTAGTTGCCGCCGCTCCCGATCGCGAGGATCCCGTCGTCGGGCTCGATCAGCTCGCCACTGCCGCTCAACAGGTACGCGTGCTCTGCATTCGCGACGGCGAGCAGCGCCTCTAGGCGCCGCAGCACCCGGTCGCTGCGCCAGTCCTTGGCCAGCTCCACGGCCGCACGGGAGAGATTGCCCGGGAAACGCTCGAGCTTCTCCTCGAACTTCTCGAACAGGGTGAACGCATCGGCCGCGGCGCCTGCGAACCCGGCCAGCACCTTGCCCCCGGCGAGCTCCCGCACCTTGTTGGCGTGCGCCTTCATGACGGTATCGCCGACCGTCACCTGTCCGTCCCCGCCCATCGCCACCGTCTCGTCCCGGTGGACGCACAGGATCGTAGTGGCGCGAAATCGTGTCGTCTGCATCATGCCCTCGGATGAGCCTTCTGATACACCCGCTTCAGCCGCTCCACACTCGTATGAGTATACACCTGCGTCGTGCTGAGGGAGGCATGCCCCAGCAGCTCCTGGACCGCGCGCAGGTCCGCGCCCGCGTCCAGCAGGTGCGTCGCAAAGCTGTGGCGCAGGGTGTGCACCTTGAGACCCGCCCGGCCGTCCAGCTGGCGCAGGAAGCGCTGTACGATCTGTTGGATCCCGCGCGGCGAGAGCCGGCTGCCCCGCTGCGACAGGAACACGGCCCGGCGATCGCCACGGCCGCGCGCCAGCCTGGCGAGGAGGTCGTCCCGCACACCGTAATACGATCGCAGGGCACGCGACGCATAGCCGCCCAACGGCACGATGCGCTCCTTGCGTCCCTTGCCGCGCACCTTCACCTGATCCGACACGACGTCCACGTCCGCCAAGTTCAGCCCGGCGAGCTCCGAGAGGCGCATCCCCGTCGCGTAGAACACCTCGAGGATCGCCAGGTCGCGCTGCTCACGGAATCCACCCGCCTGCGCCAGCGATTGCGCGAGGCGAAACAGCTCCTCCATCTGCTGCCGGTCCAGCACGGCCGGGAGGCGACGCTCCAGCTTGGGCAGCCGGACGCCCTTGGCCGGATTGTGCTCTACACCGAAGCGGATACCGAGGAAACGGTAGTACGAGCGCAGCACCGAGATGGCGCGCGCGATGGACCGCTTGGCGAGCCCGCGCCGCTGCAGCTCTCCCATGAAGCTCCGCAGGGCCAAACGGTCGATGGTGGTCCACTTCCAACGCCGCGGCCCACCGTAGTACTCGTCGCAGAACGTGCGGAACGCCTCCAGGTCGCGCACGTAGGCGCGCACGGTGTTGGGAGAGTCGTTCCGCTCCTTCTCCAGGAAAACCGAGAACGCCGCGATCTCCTTGCCGGGGTCGCGGGCGAGACGGGGCGAGCCGACGCGGCGGCTCACGGGACCGGAGCGGCAGCCGTAGCCGCGAACTCGCGCATGGCGGTCAGGGCTCGCTCGGCGAGCTGCATCCGCTTCTTCCGCTTGTCGCGCGCCGGCCGCTCGAGCGGCGGCAGCAGCCCGAAGTTGGCGTTCATCGGCTGGAAGTGCTTGGGGGCCGTGTCGTGCACGTACTGCATCAGCGCACCGAGCATCGTGACCGCGGGTGGCACGACAGGATCCCCCCCCTGCAGCATACGCGCCAGGTTGATGCCCGCCAAGAGTCCGGTGGCGAGGGACTCGGTGTAGCCCTCGACGCCAACCAGCTGACCGGCGAACAGCAGGTGAGCATCGTCGCGTGCCGAGAGGTGCGCGGTGAGCGTCGCCGGGCTGTTGAGATACGTGTTCCGGTGGATGCTGCCGTAGCGGTAGAACTCGGCCGCCTCCAGTCCGGGGACCATGGCGAAGACCCGCTTCTGCTCGGGAATGCGGAGTCGCGTCTGGAACCCGACCAGGTTCCACATCTGTCCGGCCCGATCTTCTCGCCGCAGCTGCACGATCGCGTGCGCCTCGCGGCCAGTCCGGGGATCGGGCAGCCCCACCGGCTTGAGCGGGCCGAAACGCAGGGTGTCCCGCCCGCGCTGCGCCATCTCCTCGATCGGCAAGCATCCCTCGAAGTAAGGCACCGCGTCGAAGTCATGGCCCGTGTACTGGTCGGCGGCGATCAACGCGTCCAGGAAGGCGTCATATCCCTGGGCCGTGAAGGGCGCGTTGAGAAAATCGTCACCCTCCCCCTTGCCGTACCGCGAGGCGCGGAACAGCGCGTCGTGGTTCAGGGACTCGTCGTTCACGATGGGCGCGATGGCGTCGTAGAACGCGAGCGAGTCGACGCCCAGCCGCCCCGCGATCACTCGCGCGAGCGCGTCCGATGTCAGAGGTCCGGTGGCGACCACGCCCGGGCTCGGCAGCGCCGTGACCTCCTCCCGCGCCAGTGTAATTCTCGGATGGGCCTCGACCCGCCGCGTCACCTCGGCGCTGAACACCTCCCGATCCACGGTCAGCGCCGCCCCGCCGGGAATCCGTGCCGACTCGGCGACCTCCATCAGCAGACTGCCCAGCACGCGCAGCTCGGCCTTGAGGACGCCGTGCGCGTTGCTCAGTTCCAGCGATTTGAAGGTGTTGCTGCAGACGATTTCGGCGAGCCGGTCGGTCTGGTGGGCGGGCGTCGTCACGCGCGGCCGCATCTCGTAGAGCGTGACGTCGACGCCGCGCTGGGCCAGCGCCCAAGCGGCCTCGCTGCCAGCGAGGCCTCCCCCGACCACGGTGGCGCTCACTGGGCCGCTACTTCAGAGTCGCTCTCCTCGACCGTGAACTCGTTCTCGCACTTGAGGCAGCGGCGATACTCGCCCCGCGCCTTGGTGGAGCGCTTCTCCGCACCGACGCATCCGCACTGCGGACACGTGTCGGGCACCGGCAAGTGCCAGGTCGAGAAGTCGCAATCGGGATAGCGCGTGCATCCGTAGAAGGAACGCCCGCGGCGCGTCCGGCGCTGCGCGATGTCGCCCTCACCACACTTGGGGCACTTGACCCCCAACGGAATCGGACGCGTGTGCTTGCACTTGGGATACGTGGTGCACGCCAGGAACTCGCCATACCGGCCCGTCTTGATGACCATCGGCGCGCCACACTCCTTGCACACCTCGTCGGTGGGCTTGTCGGGCGCCTTGTCGCGCTTGAGCGGCTTGGTGAACCGACACTCCGGATAGTTCGTGCACGCGATGAACGGGCCGAACCGACCGCTCTTCACGGTGAGCTTCCCGCCGCACTCGGGGCACGGCTCCTTCTCGATCTCCTCGACGTCGTGCGCCTCGCGAATCAGGGCGTCGGTGTCGATCGACTCCAGCGCCTTGGAGAACGGGCCGTAGAAGTCCTGCAGCACGTCCTGCCAGCTGAGGTCCCCCTCCTCCACCTTGTCGAGCTCGGTCTCCATCTGCGAGGTGAACTCGACGTTGAAGATGTCGGGGAAGCGACTCACCATCACCTTCGTCACGGTCTCGCCCAGGTCCGTCGGGTGGAAGCGGCGACTCTCCATGCGGACGTAGTCACGATCCCGCAGCGTCGAGATGATCGAGCTGTAGGTGCTGGGCCGTCCAATCCCGTCGGCCTCGAGCTCCTTCACGATGCTCGCTTCGCTGAACCGCGGCGGTGGCTCGGTGAAGTGCTGGTTGGGGGTGATGGCCTGGACGGCCGCCTCATCGCCCTTTGCCAGCGCAGGCACGGGGGCCAGATCCTCGAACGTCTCTTCCTCGCCGGATTCCTTCGTGTCGAAGTAGAGCACGTGGAAGCCGTCGAACACCATCACCGATCCCGTGGCACGGAACAGGTACTTCGCGATCGCGAAGTCGATGCTGGTCGTGTCGTACACCGCCGGCGTCATCTGGGAGGCCACGAACCGCTGCCAGATGATGCGATACAGTTTGTATTGGTCGGGGGCGAGGTACTCGCGCACGGCCTCGGGCCGGCGATCCACGTCAGTCGGACGGATGGCCTCGTGCGCCTCCTGCGCGCGCGCTGCCTTCTTGGAACGGTAGAGGTTGGGCTTCTCGGGCAGGTACTTGTCGCCGTGATGCTGCAGGATGTAGTCGCGGACCGCATCGATCGCCTGCGGGGCAACACGCGGCGAGTCGGTGCGCATGTAGGTAATGAGGCCGATGGCGCCTTCCTGGCCGACCTCGATCCCCTCGTACAGCTGCTGCGCGGCCCGCATGGTCCGCTTGGCCGAAAACCCAAGCCGCTTGGCCGCTTCCTGCTGCAGCGTGCTCGTGATGAACGGCGCCCCCGGTCGCTTGCGCCGCTGTCGCTTGGCGACGGCGCTCACCACGAAGGGCTTGCCCTTCACCGCGCGCACCACCGCGGCCGCTTCCTTCTTGGAGTGGAGTTCCGGCTTCTTGCCGTCCACCTTGTGAAGCTTCGCGACAAACCGCTTGCGCTTCGCCTCCAGCTCTGCCTCGATCGACCAGTACTCCTGCGGCTTGAAGTCCCTGATCGCTTGTTCCCGCTCCACGATGAGCCGCAGGGCGACGGTCTGCACCCGACCGGCCGAGAGACCGCGCTTCACCGCCTTCCACAGTAAAGGGCTCGCCTTGTACCCGACCAGGCGGTCGAGAATCCGCCGGGCCTGCTGAGCTTCGACCTTTTGTCCATCGATGTCGACGGGCTGCTCGATCGCCTCGGTGATGGCGTCCTTGGTGATCTCGTGAAACAGCACCCGACGGATCTTCGAGCCGTTGCCGAGCTGCTCGGCGACGTGCCAGGCGATCGCCTCTCCCTCTCGGTCGGGGTCGGTGGCCAGCAGCACCGCCGATGAGGTCTTGGCCGCTCGCTTGATCTCGGCGAGCTGCTTTCCCTTCCCCCGGATCGTGACGTACTTGGGCTCGAAGCCGTTCTCCACGTCCACTCCGAGCTCGCGCTGTGGCAGATCGCGCACGTGCCCCACGGTTGCCTTCACCGTGTAACCCGACGCCAGGTACTTGCCAATGGTGCGTGCCTTGGCTGGCGACTCGACGATGACGAGCGCCTTGCCCTTCTTGGTGAGTTTGGTGGTCTTCTGGGCGGGTTTCTCAGCGGGTTTCTTGGCGGACTTCTTCCTCGCGGTCTTCTTGGCCGCCTTCTTCGATTTCTTCGCCTTCTTCGCCTTCTTCGCCATGTCTCTCCGGCGGCCAGCGCGTGGAGGGCGAGAGGTGAGCCGGGTGGCTCAAATGCCCGTCAACAGCGCACCGCACCTAACGGTCGCACGGCCTAGGCGGCTCACGACGCCACCTAGGCCGAAGCCTGTAAATCGGCGCCGATACTTACCACCCGGCTGTAGATCGCGCAAGCACGACCAGCTCGGCGGCCACCTCATCCACCGTCCGGGCATCGGTCTCGACCATCCGGTGGGCACCGAAGTACGCCACCTCTCGCTCCTCCAGCAACTGTTCCAGCCGCTGTATCGGATCCGCGCCCTCCAGGAGAGGGCGGCTGGCCTGATTGGCCACCCGCGTTGCCGCGACCTCGGGACTCACGCGCAAGTAGACCAGGATCGCGCCCTCTCCTGCGTCCGCCGCGTTGCCCGGCTGCGCCACCCAGCCACCACCCGGAGCGATGACCGCCGGCTCCCCTGCCAGGACCTCCCGGACCGCCGCGCGCTCAAGCTGCCGGAACGCCGACTCCCCCCGCTCGGCGAAGATGCGGGCGATCGGAGCCGCCTCCCGTTTCTCTATGAGAGCGTCAATGTCGTGGAAGGGTGCTGCAAGGGTTTCGGCCGCAAGTCGGCCGGCCGCGCTCTTGCCGGAGCCGGACATCCCGACCAGCACCAGGTGGCGTCTCACTCGCCTTGGCCCACCTCATCGCCTCCCCGGTTCATGCGGGCGACGTAGGCATCGTAGTTGTCACGCATTTCGGCCAGCGAGTCACCACCGAACTTCTCGGTCATGGCCCCGGCGAGCACCAGCGCCGTCATGGCCTCCGCCACCACTCCCATGGCCGGCACGGCGGTGACGTCGGAGCGCTCGGACTGTGCCTTGGCCGCCTCGCCGGTCTCGAGGTTCACGGTGTCGAGCGGGCGTCGCAGCGTCGAGAGCGGCTTCATGGCCGCCCTGACCACGACGGGCTCACCGGTGGTCATGCCGCCCTCGAGGCCCCCGGCCCGGTTGCTGCGGCGGGCAAAGCCCCCGCTGGTAGCCGCCCCGCCCCGCTCGATCTCGTCGTGCGCCGCGGACCCGGGGACCCGCGCGGCGCCGAACCCCATCCCGATCTCCACACCCTTCACGGCGGGAATGGACATGACCGCGTGTGCCAGGTTGCCGTCGAGCTTGCGATCCCACGTCGTGTGGGAACCGAGGCCCAGCACCACGCCTCGCGCGACCACCTCGGCCACGCCCCCGAGCGTGTCCCGCTCCGCGACGGCAGCATCCACTGCATCCACCATCGCCTGTGACGCCTCGAGGTCGAGACACCGCACCGGTGACTGATCGGCCGCCTCGTTGAGCGGGACGGGCAGCACGCTCGCGTCAGGCGCCCGCACCGCGCCGAGCTCCACCACGTGACTCCCGATCTCGACGCCGAACTCGCCCAGCAGCCGCCGGCAAACCGCACCGCAGGCAACGCGTGCCGCCGTCTCCCGAGCGCTCGCCCGCTCCAGGATGTCACGCGCGTCGACCCGGTCGTACTTGAGTACGCCCACCAGGTCGGCGTGCCCCGGCCGGGGCCGCAACACCTGGCGGCGCCGCGCCGCGCCGTCCTCGTCGGGCTCGGGCGCCATGACGTCGGTCCAGTTCTCCCAGTCGCGGTTCCAGATCACCATCGCGATGGGGGAGCCGAGCGTCTCGCCGGCGCGCACGCCGCTCAGGAACTCCACGGCGTCGGACTCGATCTTCATCCGCGCGCCGCGGCCGTACCCCGCCATGCGGCGCTTGAGCTGCCGGTCGATGTCCTCGGCCCGCAGCGGCAAACCCGCCGGGATGCCCTCGAGCACCGCCACCAGTCCGCGCCCGTGCGATTCCCCGGCTGTCGTGAAGCGAATCATGGTCGCTGCTAATCTAGCCTCGCGGTCGCCACACCGAAAAAAAGAGCCCGGCCATGCGGCCGGGCTCCGGAGTGCTCGATCGGTGGCCTCGTGCCTGGGCTTACCTACCGGGCCAGTTGAAGCCCGGAGCTGGCAAGGGGTTCGTGATGGCCGGCACCGCCACGGTGACCACGCCGTTGGCGGTCACACCCACCAGGATCTGCTCGCCGGTCACGGCGTTCTCCGACACGCGGAGCGGTCCGGTGATCGGATCCCGCACCGGGATCACGGCGATCTTGTCGTACCAGTACGTGTCGAACACCTCGATCACGGGATCGGGGCTCGCGCCGAACACCAGGCGGTCGCCCGACGACCCCGGCGGGCTGCCGCGGACGCGTGCGTCGAACGCGTGGTCGAAGTTCATGTCCATCCCAGGGTTGTCGCTCCCGATCTGCATCAGCCCCATGAGCCTGAGGCCCTCATCGAGCACGTAGATCGAGTCGGCCCGCACCAGGTTGGTGAGCCCGTTGAAGTTGAGCGCAATGGACGTGACCGGAATGGACGTGTTCACGATGAAGTCCCGCACCCGCAGGGCCGGCGAGACGCCGAAGTCGATGACCTCAGGGCCGGAGAACGGCACCCCCGCGACAATGATCGGCGGGCAAGCGATCGTGCTGTGTCCCGTGAGCCGATTGTAGCCAATCACGCGGGCGAACACGTTGGGCGGCTCGGCACTGGACCCGCCCTCACCGATCAGGGCGTGCGTGAAGTCGCCGGAGTTGCGCACGAACGTGGAGTCGAGGAACGCGAGCTCCGCCATGTTCACGGTGCGACCACAGGACGCCGAGAGAATCAGCTCCGTGGTGGTACCCGGGCCCCGGTCCACAAAGATCTGCAGGGTGTCGCTATCGGGGGAGGGCGCCACCAGCGCTTGCTCCCAGAAGAAGTGGGACTCCGGCGTGGCGGAGGTCAGGTTCTCCCACCGCACGGTGCCGCGCTCTACGAAGTCCACCGGCTCGCCCGGCTGCCCTTCCGTCGGGTCCGTGGAGTAGACGGCGAAGATCTGGTCGGCCAGGCAGGCACTCCCGGCACCGCCGCTGGGAATACACGTCATCCCCAGATACTCCGGCCGGTCGGAGAAATCGAACTCGATGATCTTGAGCTTGAGCAGGCCGGTGGCCTCATCGATCTCCGTCTGCACGCTCTGGACCAGGAAGTTGGGCAGATGGTGCCGCCGCTCCTCCTGCCGGCTCTGCATGTTGACGATCGAGAAGTTCGTCCCGCCCGAGTTCGCCACCACCACCGTGTCGTCGTGATCGCCCGCCGTATTGCGCGGCCAGAGCGCGATGCCCCAGGGCCGGGCGCCGACGGGGACGGGGGTGGCGAACGTCGTGTCCACCACCTGGAACACCTCGAGCTGATTGAGCGTCCGATTGGTGAGCCACACCTCGTTCAGGTTGCGGTTGTAGATCGCGTCGGCGATGTCGCCGCCCTCGGGCAGCGGCGTGGTCACCCCGGCCACGACGAGCACCGTGTCCACGCCGTCGGCCGCGGCCGCCCCGAACCGGGGGGCCGCCGGAGGCGCGGGACTGGTCGCGGAGTTCCCCACGTTTCCGGCTGCGTCGGTGGCGAACGCCGTGATGATGACGGGCACCGGCAGCGTCACAAAGTTGAACCCCACCACCCACGCCTCGGTGACGTCTGTGAGGTTGCCGGCCAGCGTGCGCGACTCGGTCTTCACCGTATCGCCGTTCAGGTCCACTGCCGTCCAGCCGATCAGCGTGATGCCGCTCGGGTCAGTCGCCCTCACCGTGATGGTGTCGTCCACCTCCACACGGTCGCCGATCTCGAAACTCACGAGCGGCGGGTCGGTGTCGTTGACTATCGACAGGATATCCACCGTCGCGGACGAGCTTAGGCCGCGCCGGTCGGCGGAGTCCACCGCGAACCCCGTGATGGTGAACGCCCCCAGCGGCGCAGCGGCCGGGATCGTCAACGTGTCAATGAACGTCGTGTCGTCGGGCAGGGCCAGCTGCTTCGTGCCGGAGGAGTCGCCCCCCGAGATAATGCCCTCGAACAGGTAGCCCACCCGCTTGATCCCGTCCCGCTGGGTGGCCCGGACCCGAACCAGCAGGTCCTTGCCCTCAGACGTGACGGCGCCGTCGGTCGGATTCAGCAGCGTGACGAGCAGGGCGGCGGCGTTCTTCAGGAAGATCGAGTCCAGGGCGGTAGCGCCGTTGAGCGCGCCATCCACGGCCTGGGCCGTGATCATGACCCACCCACCGGCGACGGACCCAGCGGGGAACGTCACGTCGAACGGGACGGAGATGGACGTCACCGCGCTCGTGAACGTGGAGTCCACCGTCGCGATCACCCCTCCCTCCAGGTTCACGGAGAGGTTCTTCAGGCCCAGATTGTCCCCGGCCGTAACCGTGAAGTTGAGACCCTGCGAGATGTCGACGGTGTCAGCGCCCGTCGTGATGCTCACGGTGGGTGGGACGAAGTCCTGCTGCACGCCGGGCGAGAGTGCCGCCTCGTTGCAGCCGGCCGCGACGAGGACAATCGCCACCGCGGCGACGCCTTTTCCAATGGTCGAGTTGCGCATAGCCCTGCCTCCGCCGCTTAGCGGGCCTCCTCAGTCATCGCCGCCGGATTGTCGATGATGTGCGGCGTGACCAAAATCAACAGGTCGCGGCGCGTTTCCTGGCGCTGCGTGAATCCAAAGAGGCCACCTATGACCGGCAGGTCTACAAGAAACGGGATTCCGCTCTTGGACACCGTGACCTGAGTCACCGTGAGCCCTCCGATCACTGCGGTCTGGCCGTCGTCCACAAGGATCTGGCTCTCAGCTTCCTGGGTCTGGAACGTGAACCCCAGGTCGGACGGCGCCGCCTGGATGGACGAGTTCTCGGCGTGCACCGACATCAGCACCTGGCGGTTGTTGGTCACGTGCGGCGTCACCCGGAGCTTGATACCGGTCTCCACGTAGTCCACCGTGGCCTGCGCCGCCTCCGACTGCGCACTCGGGTCGAGCACGCGAACCGGGGTGCGCTCACCCACCAGGATGTAGGCTTCGGTGTTATCGGCCGTGGAGGTGAGCGGCTCGGCCTGCAGGTCGGCCAACTCCACCCGCTGCAGGGCGGACACGAAGGCCGTGACGCTGAAGTTGCCGATGGCCGTGGACCAGATCAGCTCCAGCGCAGGATTGACGATCGTCGCCTCGGCGTTGGCCACGGCGGCGAGCTGGTTGCCACCCAGATCCACGATGCTCGGCGTCTCACCCGGATCGAAGAAGTCCGTAGGCGCCACCGCGTCGGGCACCCCGTCACCGTTGATGTCGACCGGTTCGTTGGTGCGCGGGTCAGGACGCGTCACGAGGGTGTTATAGAACTGCGTCGGGCTCCCGATGTCGTACTGCACACCGAGTTCCTCGATATTCTGCCGGTTCACGAAGATGAGCTTCGCCTGGATCGATACCTGTGGCGTCTGGATGTCGAGTTGATGCACGAACTCCACGTCCTCCTCGAGACGGCTGCGGATGTCCGTGATGATCAGGCTGTTCGTCCCCGTATCGGCCACCACACGGCCGCGTTCCGGCGTCAGGATCGTCTCCACGACCGGCACCAGCGTGGCCGCGCGAGCGTAGTTCACGGTCACGATCCGCGTCTCGGTGGGCTCGGTTGAGTCACGAGCCAGCAGGGCTGCCCGGGAGTCCACCCGAATGATCCCCGGCGGATCCTCGATCGCGTCGAGCCCCTGCGATTCCAGCACCACCTGGAACGCGACGTCCCAGGGCTGGTTACGGATGTCGGCCGTGACGTAGCCCTCGATGTCCTTGCCGAGGACGATGCTCTTCCCGGAGAGCTCGGCGAACCCCGACATCACATCGGCGATGGTGGCGGAGTCGAACGACGCCGTCACCGTCGGTTGCTGTGACTGGAACGGGGGCGGCGGAGAGCCCACCGCCGGCGCCACCGCGGGGGCAGGCGTGAAGACCTGACCACCGTCGGCGACCGCGTACTCGCCCGGAGCGCTCGAGGACCACGCGGCAAAGCCGCGATCGGCGCCCAGCGTAATCCGGATGGCATCGTCCTCATCCAGCTCGAGCACGATGCGGACCACGTCGGGACGGAACTGCGCGTAGCGGATGTTCAGGATGCCGCCGCGGTTCTGCCCGTCGTAGACCAGCTCCTGGGCGTTGAGTTTGGCCCCGAGCACGTCAATGACGAGGCGCGCTGGATTCTGCAGCGTGAAGTCCTGCACGGAGACGCTGCCGCGCACGTCGATCACGACGTGGGCACGGCCCGCTCCGGGCAACACGCTCACCGCGTTGACCTCGCCCGGCCCCGCGCCACCGGCGCGGGGCGCCACCAGGACGAGCCCGGCGAGCGCGAGTATCAGAGACCGCCTCATGGTAGTTCCTCCTGCCTGCGGCGCATTGCCAAAGTCCGCTGCCGCTCGACGCCGAATTCCTCGATGATCACAAGCACTTCGGTCCGGCGGATCTCCGCGATCCGCAGCCGACCCAC
>JBDGXT010000253.1:0-3890 GCA_039584455.1 Gemmatimonadota bacterium | reverse complement strand
CGCCCTGATCGTGGAAGACCTGGACCGGGCCACACCGCCCACGATCGAGTTCGTGCACCGCCTTGCCCGGCGCGCACAGTCCAGCCACCTGGTGCTCTTGATGACGGCGCGCGATGTGGGGCGGGTGGCCGACACCGGCCAGGCACTGCGCGACCTCACGAGCACCGGAATCGTCACGGAGATTCAGCTGACTCCGCTGGATCTGACCGACGTGTGGCACTTCATCGGGTCCATCGCCAAGCTGCCGGCTGAGGATACGGGCTGGAGCCTCGCCGAGCGGGTGCTGACGAAGACGGCGGGGGTGCCGTTCTACGTGCTCGAACTGCTCAAGGCGCTGTACGATGCGGGAGAGCTCGCGGTGGAGGACGGCGTGTGGCAGTTCAGTGACGCGGTGCGCGATCCGGCTGGCGCGTTGCCCATGCCGGAGACGACCGGTGCGATCCTGGGGAAGCGTCTCGAGAACCTGGGTGAGACGGCCCTGGAGGTGTTTGCGGCGCTGGCCGTGATGGAACGGGAAACATCGGTGAAGGACCTCGCGGCGCTCACGGCGTTGGACGACGAAGCCGTGACCGGAGCCCTCGGAGCGCTGCAGCGACGTCGCCTCATCGGGCGCAAGAGCGGGATGCCGGCCGCGCTGCACGACGAGCTCGCGGCAGCTGCCATCCAGAGCGTGCCCGCGGCGCTGGTGAGCCGCTATCACCACCGGGCCACCGAGTTGGCCGAGGAGGCCGCGCGACTGGGCCGCCCCTCGGAGTGGTCGGTCGCGGCCCACCACGCGGCCTCGGGCGGTGATTTCGAGCGCGCCGCGCGTCGGGCAGGGAAGCCGCCCAGGAGACGCTGCACGGGATGCTCGATCCGATGCCCGAGCCGGTGCGGCGCGACCTGGAGGCGGAGTTGGCGCCGGTGCTGGCCGGGAAGCGCTCGGCCCGACGCTGGCTCGACGCGCGCACTGGGAAACGGCCGGCCTGGCGGCACCCGGGCGCGGCCGCCGCTGGGCTCCCGGTCACGGTGGTGATAACCGTCGTACTGGTCCGGCTGCTGTTCCCGTCGGGCGAGAGCGCGCCGGTGACTATCGATCAGGCCACGATCGACGGCATCGATTGGTGCCCCGCAGAGTTTGCCGTCTCTTCGACCGCCCAGGGGGCGCGCCTCGCGTGTGTCTCGGGAGACGGGCTGACACTCTCTCTGGGCGAGGCGGCGCCGGAAACGGAGCCGGTCACCGTGCAGGCGCCGGGGCCCATTCGGGGATCGCCGGTATGGTCGGCCGATGGCGCCTACGTGGGCTTCTGGATCGAGGGGGACACCAGCCAGCTCTACCTGGTCGAGCGCAGCGGCGCGGAAGGCGTAAGGGCGGTGCAGGGAGCGGAAGGGATGCGCATGCTGCTGCAGGGGAGTGGGCCCGACTAGCCACGCGGCGTCGCAGCGGTGAAACAACAGCGGCGGGAGCTGGTGGGCTCCCGCCGCTTGCGTTCGGTCTCTGACCGATGGTGCGCGTGCTATTGCCTGGGCGGTTGCGTGCGTGCCTTGCTCCCGCGTGCCGCGCCAATGTCCGCGCCGCGCGGGGCCTGCAACACGAGCCCGCCAACGTACACCGGTGTGGTCTCGATACTGCGATAGCCCACACCGAGTGTCCCCTCGCTATTCCCGCCCCAGCAGTACAGAGCACCGGTCGTCGTCACGCCGCACGTGAACCCGTTGCCGGCGGAAATCTGCTGGTACCCCAGCCCGACTCCGGCCAGGATCGGCAGAAGCTCATCCTCGGTCTTTGTTCCGTTGCCGAACTGACCGAATCGGTTCGAGCCCCAGCAGTACGCCGTGCTACCGCTGAGACCACAGGTGTGCCTCGATCCGGGACTGAGAGCTTGGAAGCTGGGTCCGGAGACGGGGTTGGGAAAGTTGCGATTGCTACTGAATCCATCCCCCAGCCGGCCGTTCCCGCCCGCGCCCCAGCAGTACTCGTTTCCAATCGTGCTGATCCCGCAAGTGTGAAACTCCCCCGCGCGAACTGCCTGGAAAGCAATGCCTCCCACAACCGGGGTCGGGCTGGACCGATCTATGGTCGTTCCGTCGCCCAGTTGGCCGTTCCCGTTGTAGCCCCAGCAGAACACAGCGTTGGTGGTGGTGCGCGCACAACTGTGTCCGTATCCGGTGTACACTTCCGTTACAAACCCCGGCACCACAGCATTGACCGGCGTGGTCGCGTCGGTCGTACTTCCATCTCCCAGCTGGCCATACACGTTGTAACCCCAACAGTAGACGGACCCGCCCGTTGTGGCGCCGCACGAATGATAGATGCCGGCACTGATCGAGTTGAACGCGAACCCCGTGCTGACGGCGGTGGGCACACCGGCATTCGAGGTGGTACCGTCACCGAGCTGTCCGAAGTAGTTGTATCCCCAGCAGTAGGGCTGCTGACTGGTAGTCAGCCCGCATGTGTGGAGCTCGCCGGCGCTCACCCCCAGGAACGGCGCGGGTGCGGAGACGGTCACGGGACTGGGGCTGTCGGTGAACAGACCATTGCCGAGCTGCCCGGCCCACCCCACGCCCCAGCAGAACACCGACCCGCTCCCGTCGACCGCGCACGCGTGTCTCGAACCAGTCTCGACGGACTGCACGGTAATCCCAACACTCAGGGGGCTTAGGAACGGCGTGTTCCCATCACCCAGCTGTCCGTGGCTGTTCCGGCCCCAGCAGAGCGCGTCGCCACCATCGGTGCCCGCGCATACGTGGTAGGCGCCGGCCGACACCGACCGGAAGAACTCGGAAGACGATGGCTGTACCGGGTTGTAGTGGAAGTCCGTGGTGCCGTCGCCGCCTTGGCCGTAGTAACCGTCGGCCCAGCAGTACAGCTCGCCGTCGCTCGTTACAGCGCAGGTGTTGCCGCCGTGCATGCTCACGGACTCGAAGTTGTCGGCGTCGCTCACCGCCAGAACAGGAACGGAGCTGTTGGCACCGTGGCTGTCCCCGAGGTATGAGCCAGCCCCCCAGCAGTACACCTCGCGGCTGCTCGTCACGCCGCAACTGCTCCACCAGCCGGCGGCGATGGACACCCAGGTCTCGCCACCCTGGACGAGAACCGGCAGGCTCTGGTCGGTGGTCCCCCCGTCCCCCAGCTGGCCGTAGGAATTGCCCCCCCAGCAGTAGGCGTCTCCGTCCGTGGTGATGCCGCAGGAGTGGCTACCGCCGGCGTCAATCTCCCACCACAGGTAACCGCCGATAGCGAGTGGGGTGTTGGACGAAGACGTCGTCCCATCTCCCAGCTGGCCGTTACCATTGCCTCCCCAGCAGTGGCCGGTGGCGTCTGTGGCAACCCCGCAGGCGTGCCCCCCGCCGGCGCTCACCGATGCGAAGGAGCCGACAGTCGAGACCGCCACTGGCACGTTGCTGTAGTTGAACGTGCCGTCACCGAGCCTCCCACTGCTGTTTGAGCCCCAGCAGTACCCCAGCGAGCCGGTGGTGACCCCACAGGTGAAGAAGCTCCCTCCGTCCACGGAACGAAACGACAGGCCGCCTGGAACGAGCGCAGGTGTGCTGCGGAAGGTATTGGTACCGTCTCCCAACTGGCCGTCACGGTTGTCGCCCCAACAGTAGACTGCGCCGGACCCCGTGATGCCGCACGAGTGATTCTGCCCGGCGGTTATCAGCCCCAGCGCGACCGTCTCGATGCGCACGCGCGCCATGGTTGGCGGTTCCGTGACATCCCACTTGGTCAGCAACAGGCGCCAGATCAGACCACCCGGCAATGTGGCGGTGGACATCTCGGGGTTGGAGGTGCCGGCACCGTCGTAGTTAAAGACGTCAAAGCTCGCGAACTCGTCCATCCAGTAGATGTCGAGGTCCGCACCCGTCTGCCACTCGATGATCACGCGCAGGCCCTGGTCCGTTCCCGG
>JBDGXT010000252.1:0-4588 GCA_039584455.1 Gemmatimonadota bacterium | reverse complement strand
GAACCACTCGTGGTACAGCTGCCGTGCCACCGCCTGGTGCTCCACCTGCGTGAACATGTACCAGTCGCGGTTGTTGTCATGCCCGATGTAGTGGTGGTACAGCTCGGGCACCGGCGCGGTCTCGAACGGCGTGCCCACGACCTGGCGGTACCAGTCCACCACGATATCCAGGCCGTCGGGGTTCATGTTCACCATGAGCAGCAGGATCACATTCTCGCGGACCCGGCGCGCCTCGGCGTCTTCGGAGGTCGCCAGCCAGTGGGCCAGTGCCGGGCCGTGCTGCCCGTGCGCCACCTCCGTCGCGTGGAGCCCGATATCGATCCACACGATCGCCTTCCCCTCGTCCGCGAGCTGCCGCGCCTCCTCCTCGGTGAGGTCCTTCGCCAGCGCGAGCCGCCGGCTGATCTCCTGGTAGCGCTGGCGGTTGGCGAGGTTCTCGGACGTCGAGATGAGCGCCAGGTACATCGGCTTGCCCCGCGAGCTCTCGCCCACCTGCTCGAGGATCACGCGGTCGGAGGCCTCGGCGAGCGCCTGGAAGTACGCCGTGATCTGGCCGTAGTCGGCCAGCATGAGATCGGTGCCGGGTGCGAAGCCGATGATCTCCTCCGGCGTGGGGACGTCGCTCGGGGCAGCGGATTGCGCGGCGGCGACCAAGGGGAGCATCGCGGCCAGAACGATCGAGAGGAGTCCTGCCTTGGCAACACGAGCAGTGCTCACGAAACACCTCCGGTGAACAGGTCGATCTGTGGTGGTTTGAGGGGCAGGCCCATCGCCAGCAACACGGCATCCACCCACCCGTCCCGATCCTCGGGATCGAGCCGGTGACAGGGAATCTCGAAAGCATCGAGTAGCTCGTCGATGACCGCGTCGATCTCCATCTGGAAGGCCCCGCTCACGTCGCGCATCCCGTCGAACGACGGCGCCTCGATCACGGGCACCTTGAAGAGCGCGGTGTAGCTGTCCATCCATCGGCCCGTGAGCGCATCGAATTCCTGGCGCCGGCCCACCTTGTGCACCAAGTAGGCATAGTTGTCCAGCACCGAGCGGTCACAGATGACGGCTTCATACTGCGTGGCCGCTGCGATCTCCTGGGCAATCTGGGTGTGGATGATCCACGCCTGGGCCTCGAGCGTGGTGTCCTGATTGATGGGCAGGGGACAGCCCCGCGCGACCTCCTTCACGATATCCACGCCGAAGTCGAGCCGCTTGAGCCGCGACGCCAGGTCGAAGCAGAGCGTCGTCTTGCCGACGCCGTGTGAGCCGATGAAGGCGATCTTCACGTGGGAGCCCTCCGCACGCACAAAGATGGAGCGCGTGCGGCGGCGAGACTAGGACCCGCGTGAGAGACCTCGGAGAATGTGCGTTCCTGCGACCTACGGCGGCGCCAGCCTCGTGTAGCGACCGGTGGCTCGTGGAAAGTCCGCCCCCATCGCCAACCCGCAGGCCACACCGAAGCCGAGCGCCCCTGCCAGCACCCTGACATCGAGCACCGCGGGCAGCCCGGGCGCGGCGCCCGACGGCAGCGTGGTGAGCACGGCGCCGGCCACCAGTGAGAGAATGGCCAGCCACTGGTAGATCCTGAGCCCGCCCACGACCGGCGTCTGCGGCTCCCCCCGGTACGACTCCTCGACGAACCGTGCCACCCCCGTGAGCATGAAGTACGCGCCGGCGATGAGGGACAGCGGGGCACCCAACACCCAGAGGCGGAGGAGGATCACCCACGTGACCGCGTTGGCCATCATGGAATACAACGGCGTGGGATGGAGCGGCACACCCCGCTGGCTCGCGAGATAGCTGACCCGCGACTGCTCGCGCCAATACCGGATGCCGACACCCTCCGGCGCCTCACTCCCGTGGCAGCAGCCCTGCATCAGGCACCGCGCCCTCCCGATCGCCTGGATCCACGGCGCCGCCAGCGCTATCGCGGCTAGGAGCAGCATCGTATTGCGCCCCACCGCGCCCGCCAGGATCGTGGCGACCACCGCCCCGAGGACCGCACCGTAGTACCCGAACGGCCGCGACAGCTTCGACGACCCCTCCAGCTTCTGCGCCCACAGCCCGGCCCCTATCAATCCAGCGAAGTGGACCAATAGCAGCTGCCAGAAGGCATCCGGGCCAGCAGCTCCAGCGGCGATGGCAAACCCCACCGCCCCACCGAGCACTGCGTACACACCGTAGCCCAAGAACCGCACCGCGCCGATGCGCCACTCGCGCCAGGAGTTCGCGATCCGCTCCGCCCTACGCCGCAGCATCTCCCAGATGAGGCGGTAGTTCCGCACCACGAGGAACGCTGCCACGCCGGCAACCACGTCCGCGAGTGCGTGCATCCCGGTCGTGACACAGCTGACCGTGATGAGGATCGCCCACACCCAGACCACGACGGCCATGCCCCTCCCCCGTGTCGCCCAGGCTTCGGCGGCGATGAACGTCCAGACGACGTGAAACGCTGGGAATGCGGCCACGGTGTTGGCCATGCTGCGCTCGAGCATCAGCGCGTGTCCGAGTGCCGACTGCGGCTCGAACGGCCGCGGAGGCGCGACCAGTGGCACGGTGAGATACACCAGGGTGATCGCGGCAGTCGCGATCAGACCGGTCACCGCAAACCGGCGCAGCGCAGCGCGTGTCCGCACCACGAACACCGAACCCGGCACGAGCACATACACACCGGCATAGATCGCCTCGGTCCACTCGATGACGGGCCAGCGGCGCTCGAACGGCAGGTAGGCCTCGATCGCGTCGGGTGGAACTCCGAGCCAGTACACACCCTCGAAGGCCAGCGTCCAGGGAATGAGCACCAGCACGAACACCGAGAAGCGGTCCCACCCCGTCGGCGCCTCGCCGGTGCTGGGAGGCAGACTGATCAGCGGCTTCCTCATGCGGTCCGCGCCAAACCGGCGGCTCAGGTCGTGCCGCTCGAAGCCGAGCGCAGATTGTGCCGTCACCGCCACACCGACGCACAGCAGGACGAACCCCACGTAGATCGGGTGCGCCAGGTACCGGTAGACCCCGCGCGACACATAGAGCGGTGGCGGATACGGATTCATGGGCAGTCCGCGCCCGTACACCCACAGCGCCCACACCCCTCCCAACATCAGCACGAGCGCGAGCCCTGCCATGGTGGCACCGATCCACGGATACGGAAGCGCGCGAAACGGCACCACGTCGTCGGTCGCTACCGCCCACAACACGAGCAGTGCGGGGAGCACGACCGCGAACAGCGCCCCGTAGAACCACCGGCCGGCCGCTCCGGCAAATCGCTTCACGGCCACCGGACTACCTCGTGCAGGGCCCATCCCGGGGGGGATCCATTCCCACCGGTCAGCGTCGCTCGGCTAACCCACTTTGCCTCGTGCGCCACGCGCCACCGCGGTATCAACAGTGCCGCGGCGCGAAGTGACCGCAACGCCGTCGTGGCCAAGCGACCCGATCGTAACACCCGCCGCTCATCGAGGCGGAGTGTCACGTCCCCGTCGGAGACGTGTACCGAGCTCGCGGTGATCTCTGTCCGCCACTGTTCCTCGCCGTTCAGGAATACCCAGGTGGCCGGCGACGTACCGTGCCAGGCAATCCGTTGAAGGGGAGTTGCCACGGCTTCACGGTCATCGTGAGGTGCTCGGCGTATCCCAGGCCGGTCACCGTGCGGTCCCCGATGCGGACCGTGGCATCCGCGCAGGGACACACACAGTTCCAGTGAATGCTCCCCCGAGGTCCGTCCAGTAGGGTGCGCTCGATACCGTCGGCGCGGCGCTTCCAGGTGCCGTTTGCACGGAGTCGCTCGCTGGACCAGTGCAGCTCGCCGTCTCCGATCCACTTGGGCGAGGGTCCGGGCCGCAGCGTGTAGCGGTGAATGGAATCGCCGTCTCGCAACCCGAGGAGCATCCCGCCGTAGTGAAGGCGCAGCAGCCCCCACCTGAGCGATGCCCAGTAGAGCACCGCGGCATCGCCGTTGTCGGCCACGCAGTCGAGGTACCACTTCGAAAGGCGGAACATCGTTGGCGATCCCCTTTCGAACGGGCGCCTGCGAACGACACCCATCCAAGGTATGTGCACCTGGTCAACTATCAACGGGGTCGTCAAGCGCGCGTCAAGCGCGCGAAAAACCCGAGGGCGCAAACCGCGCTCTGGCCGCCGTGACCCAAAGGCCCTATCCTTACCCGACCCATCGGGGTTTATCGGCGCCCAGCGTGACAGACACTTTGGAACACCTCAAGGCGGCCCTAGCCGACCGTTATGCCATCGAGCGCGAGATTGGCAGCGGCGGGATGGCGGTCGTGTATCTCGCCCGCGACCTGCGGCTCGACCGTACCGTGGCACTCAAGGTGCTGCGACCGGAGCTGGCGGCATCGCTCGGTGTGGAGCGCTTCATCCGCGAGATCGAGATCGCCGGCAAGCTCAACCATCCCAACATCCTGCCGCTGTACGACTCGGGTGAGGCCGACGGACTGCTGTACTACGCCATGCCCTACGTCGAGGGGGAGTCGTTGCGGGATCTGCTCGCGCGCGAGCAGCAACTGCCGCTCGACGAGGCGCTGCGCATCACCCGCGAGGTGGCCGACGCGCTGAGCCACGCGCACGCGTACGGCGTCAT